>CAZGOR010000008.1:0-29065 GCA_964527875.1 uncultured Bacteroides sp.
ACGGACTGAGCTCAAATTTTATCTTTTCTCTGCACGAAGATAACCGGGGGAGAATATGGGCAGGTACTTATGGACAAGGAATCAATATACTTTCACGCAGTGATACTACAATAACCATAGAAAACCTCCTGCCGGGAATTAATATACCAGCTGCAAGAATTGTCTGTATGGAAGAAGATACAGCAGGCAACATGTGGGTGGGTTCCACTGATGCAAGTGTTTTTTGTATTGTTAAGAACAGAGAAGGAAAAAACACAATAAAACCATTGCCTGAAACGATCAATTTGGGAAAGGAGATTATCTGGTCGATCATGTGTGATTCAAGGGGAAATCTTTGGTTAGGTACAAGTGAAAAGGGTGCTATCAGACTGTCGGGAAACAAGGTTGTATTCTTCTCTGATTCACTGGGCATGCCCGGGAACCAGGTTTACGATATCCTGGAAGATTTTGAAGGAAATATCTGGTTCAGTACATTCGGGAATGGTATTTGCAGATACGGAGGAGATCATTTTGCACATTACACTGAATATGATGGATTATCAAATAACCTGGTTTCCGACATCGAACAGGATATGAACAGGTATCTGTGGATCGCAACCCATGGCGGCGGACTGAATGTAATAGACCCTGATGTAACTGTACCTGATTTTACCACTTATGGCAATGAGGTTGGAATAGGTGATATATCAATTAATGATATTGCCATTGGAAAGGATGGATCCTTCTGGATTGCAACCTCAGGTGACGGAATAGCCTTTTTTAACGGGAAGAAATTCGTTTATCTGACCGAAAAAGAAAATCTTATTAATAATTATGTTAATTGCCTGTACATAGATGAAATGCGAAACCTGTTATGGTGTGGAACCCGCGGAGGGATCAGTATTTTCAACGGTACCGGTTTTTTAAATATTCATGAATTGAGTGATCCCGGCCTGATCAATAATGAGGTTCAGCATATCATCATGGACCAGGCTGGAAATGTTTGGGTGGCAACTCTGGGAGGACTGGCTAAATTCTTTGAAGGGACAATGACAGATTATGATGAAGTGGAAGGATTATTTTACAAACAATTGCATACTCTCGCGGAGGATAATGATGGAAATATATGGATAGGGACATTCGGTGGAGGTTTGTTTATGTTTAATGTATCAGCCGATAGTATGCCAATATCTTTTATTGCAGACAATACCATCCTGAGCTCAAATAATATCTATTCATTAATATTCCTGGATGATTCAACCCTGATGGTTGCCACAGACAGGGGACTCGACCGGGTTATCCTGGATAACCAGAAAAAAATCTCCCATGTGAAAAATTACAACAGGTCGGATGGTTTTAAAGGGCTTGAAAATCAACTAAATGCTGCTTTTAAGGATAAATCGGGTAATATCTGGTATGGAACAGCAGGAGGACTAACCAGGTACAATCCAGAGGCAGAAGATATAAGTCTGAATTCACCCCTGCTCCACCTGGCAGATATTGATTTGTTTTACCAGGATGTTGACTGGAATGAAGAATCGGACAGTATTACACCATGGTACCGGATACCATATGAACTTGAATTGCCATATTCAAGTAACAATCTTACTTTCAGATTTGTAGCTATTTCAAACACCAATCCTGATAAAGTTACTTATCAATTTTATCTGGATGGACTGGATAAAGACTTTACACCACCCACCCGGAATAATGAAATTACTTATTCAGGATTAAAACCGGGACAATATACACTGAATGCTATTGTTACAAATGTCAATCAAATAACATCAGAACCGCTGGAATATTCATTTGTGATTAATCCTCCTTTCTGGCAAACCTGGTGGTTTTACAGTATCATTATTATCCTTATTGCATTAATTATTTACAGCTACATTAAATACCGTGAAAGGCAACTGATCAGGAAGAACCGTGAACTTGAAATGAAAGTCCTGGAGCGGACTGCAGAGATCAGAAGACAAAAATCTGTGATCGAAGAAAAAAACAGGAACCTTGAAACTGCCAATATTGAGATCAGTCAACAGAAGGATATTATTGAACTCAAGAACAGGGATATTACAGACAGTATCAAATATGCCCAGAGGATCCAGAACGCACTCCTGCCTTCCTATGAAATGCTCAAAGAAAGTTTTTCAGATTCATTCATACTTTTTAAACCCCGGGATATCGTAAGCGGAGATTTTTACTGGGTGAAGAGAAAAAACAGTGAAGTGATTGTTGTTGCAGCTGACTGCACAGGACATGGAGTCCCGGGTGCTTTTATGAGTATGCTTGGAATATCTTTCCTGAACGAGATCGTTGATAAGAATAATATCACCGAACCGGGAGTTATCTTAAACATGATGAGAGAAGCCGTTATTACCTCCCTGAGGCAACGGCAAGTGGACTCTGAGTCGAGGGATGGAATGGATATAGCCTTATGTAAAATCAATTACGATCAGAATAAACTTTTGTTTGCCGGTGCGAATAATCCGCTGTGGTTCATCCGGAATGGGAAATTGACAGAACAGCGAGCCGACAGGATGCCTATAGCCATATATGATGAGATGAATAAATTCATTACCCATACCATCGATCTTCAGAAGGGTGATTCAATTTACATGTTCTCTGACGGTTATGCCGATCAATTCGGAGGACCGAAAGGTAAAAAATTTAAATACAGACCCTTACAGGAATTATTGATCAGCCTCCAGGAGAAAAATATGGAGGAACAAAAGGAAATCCTGGATAAAACTTTAGAAGAATGGCGGGGAGATTTTGAGCAGATCGATGATATTATTGTGTTGGGGCTGAAATATTGAAATTTAATGAGACTGTCTAAAAAGTAGTATAAACCACAGAGTCCACAGAGTTTTCACAGAGTCCGCAGAGAAGTAACTTTCTTAATATCAAACCTCTGTGAACTCTGTTTAATCTCTGTTTCCTCTGTGGTTAAATGTTTTAATAGACTTTTTAGACAGCCTCTTCCCCCAATACTAAGTCCAAAATAAATTATTTTGTTTATATACTTTTTATTTATAACTTTGTACCCTGAATAGATTTTATAGTACCGCACTTCTTACTTTGATTTGCCTCCCTACAATTTCTATCCATTTTATTATTTTATTATCTAATTTAATTTTTATTATGAACATTTTTGTAGCAAAGTTAAGTTCCTCTACAACAAGTGAGGACTTACAGGAATTATTTGAAGAGCACGGTGAAGTAGTATCAGCTCAGGTTATTATTGATAAATATACCGGAAATTCCAAGCGGTTTGGTTTCGTGGAAATGAAAAATGAAAACGAGGCCCTTAAAGCAATTAAGGAATTAGACGAATGTGAATATGATAACAGCCAGATTGTGGTGAAAAAAGCCAGGCCAAGAAATGATTCTACTAGGCAAAAGGGATATGAATATAATAGATATTGATTCTATTCAATTTATTAATAACCTTTAATCTGTCAGAAAGGCTGCCGGGGATGAACCGTCAGCCTTTTTATTAATTAATTATTATGGAAACAAGATTATCACATACTTTCCATATTCCTGTAATGGGAATTGGTTATACCATTGACACTCCTGTCAAAGTAGCCCAATATGGTATATCATCTGTCATATCCCTGGTTGATGATATGCTCATGGAAAAGTTGAGAGAGTTTTATAGCTCAAAATTCAATATCCCCTTTCAGGCTATTACAAATAAAATAGAAGACTCCAGGGCAAAAAGGATTACCTCTTATCTGAACATGATTGAAAGTATTGTAAAAGAAAAATTTGCTTCGTTGAAGAATTCTGTTCTGGAAAAAGGCAATGAACTGGAAAAATATATAGACATGCTGCCGGATATTTCCTCAGTTAAACAAAAATTCAATCAGCTTCTAAAAGAAAGCAATATAAAAACCCAATTATCTTCATGTATCCAGGATAACTTATCCATCGGAAGTATTGATGTCAATATCATGACAAAACTGGATAAGGAGAATTATGTTAATAAGCAAAAACTTCCTGTTGAATATAATGATGCACACGCCGCCCTAAGAGGTTTTGCGAACAGCAACCTGAGATCTTCGCTTGTTTTATCAGCCGGTATGAACCCGGGATTGTACAGTTATATTGAAAATTTTGATGATTTTTATCCTGATAAAAACGAAGAATTAAAAAAGAAAATCACCTTAAAAGTAAGTGATTACAGGTCGGCATTGATCCAGGGTAAGTTTCTGGCTAAAAAAGGTTTATGGGTCTCTGAATACAGGATTGAATCGGGATTGAACTGTGGCGGGCATGCTTTTGCCACAGACGGTCATCTGTTAGGGCCAATATTAGAGAAATTCAAGACTGACCGGGATGCACTCATCCAGGAAATATACGATATCTATAACCAATCATTGAAGGATAAAAACCGTTTCTGTCCGGAATTACCTCTTCAGGTGAGATTTACAGCACAGGGAGGAGTCGGTACAGCAGAAGAACATCAATTCCTCCTGGATTATTACCAGCTTGATTCCGTAGGTTGGGGGACACCATTTTTATTAGTGCCGGAAGTAACCAACGTGGATACGGAAACACTAAATCTGCTGAGTAAAGCCAGAGAAAAGGACCTATACCTGAGTAATATTTCACCTTTGAGTGTCCCATTTAATACGCTGAGAGGCAACACAAAAGATATTGAAAAAAAATCTCTTATAAAACAAGGCCGCCCGGGAAGCAACTGTCCTAAAAAATATGCCTCGTTCAACAAAGAATTTACTGAAAAAGGAATTTGTGTAGCCTCTCGCCATTACCAAAACATGAAAATAAAAGAACTTCAGGATCAAAATCTTAGCCACGATGAATATATTAAGCAATACAATAAAATTGTAGAAAAATCATGTATCTGTGTCGGATTGGGAACGGCTTCACTTCTGGTAAATAATCTTGATACAAAAATTGAAGGTAAGGGTGTTTCAATATGTCCGGGACCCAATATGGCAAGTTTCTCAAATACTGTATCATTAAAGGATATGGTGAGTCATATTTATGGAAGAAACAATATTATTAATAATACAGACCGGCCTAATATGTTTATAAAAGAATTAGTAATGTATATCGATTATTTCAAAAATAAACTGAATGATACCGAAAAGCCATTTGAAGATAAACAAAAAAAGTATTTCGATACATTCCATAAAAACCTGAAGGAAGGTTTTCATTATTATCAATATCTATTTTCAAAATCCGGTAATAAAATTAATGGTGTACAAACCAAAATTCTGAAGGATCTGGCATTACTGGAGAAGGAATTTGATAAAACATTCAATCTTGATTCGTCTGTAAATCTTTCTCATAGCCTCGTCCCGGACTGAAATTTTATATCATGAGAGGCTTCTTAAAAACCAGGCCATGAAGGCAATATCAGCAGTTGTTGTGTCCCGGCTAAGCCGGGACTTTCAATTCGTCGATAATGTCGTCAGGATCCGCCTTTTTTGATACATTATAGATTACACTTTTTCTTTTCATAAACTGGCCATTACTTATTTAAAATGAATACATTTATGAGGTGCCGTGTTTTGCGATTGAGTTGGCGATATTGATAATTAAGAATTTGCATAGCCGCGCCTGGCGCGGCCATGCAAAAGAATCTATCTTTCAAATACCTGGCTAAATCAATCCTACAATACGTTTATCGTGTTCTGATATATTATAATTTTTACTGCTGTTAACCAATCAATAATCACAGGATGGCTCTCACATCAGACCAGGGTTCGTTATTGGGAATTGACATCGGTTCTGTCTCTATGTCAATTGTAAAGATTGATCTCTCCGGTAAACTCCTTTCATCATCCTATTTATTTCACCATGGCAGGATCCCGGAGACGTTGATGAAACTGCAGGAGAATTTTGATTTATCAGATATTCGAGGTATCACCACAGTCTCAAAAAACTGGTTCGATCCTGAACCGGTCAAATTTTATGATCACCAGACATCTATTGTAGCAGCGGGAAAAGCGCTCTATGATGAACTTGGATCAATTATGATTGTTGGTGCCGAGAGGTTTCAGCTGATCAATTTTAATGATGAAGGTAAATATGAACATACAGCAACCAATACTTCATGTGCGGTGGGTACCGGCAGTTTTCTCGACCAGCAGGCAAAAAGGCTGAATCTTAAGGATGTCAGGGATCTGTGTAAAATTGCTTTGCAAAATACAGGGGAAATGCCTGATATAGCTTCACGCTGCTTGGTATTTGCAAAAACCGACCTGATCCATGCCCAGCAGGTGGGATATTCACTGAGTGCTATCTGCGATAGCTTGTGTAATGGTCTGGCAAAAAATATTGTTGATACGCTTTTCAGTGACGATGCCCTGAGAAGTCCGATGCTTTTTGCCGGTGGAGTGTCCAGGAACCTGGCTGTTAAAAAGCATCTTGAAGGTCTGCTGGGAATCTCTCTTTTGCATCATAAACATGCCCATATACTCCCTGCCTTCGGGTCATGCCTGTTATATCTCAGGGGAAACAGACTCCTGCCCTTCTCCGGTATTTCTTCCCTGCATAATTTATTAATCAGCCAGAAAAAGGAAACAGAATATTTTCATGAACCACTTTCCTTATCCCTTACAGGATATCCTGATTTTACAGCGGTAGAATCGTATGATTTTAAATCCACGTGTACAGATCATCCTGATAAAATTCAGATAGACCTGTATCAGGACATCAATGAAAAAACAAGGATAGAATCTTACCTGGGAATTGACGTTGGTTCGACAAGTATCAAAGCTATTTTATGCGATCAAAAAAATCATCCTCTTGCCGGTTTATACACATATACAGCAGGCAGGCCGATTAAGACCACACAATCCATCCTGGAGGCCATCAGCGATATCCAGGATAAGAAAGATGTAGTATTTGAATTCCTCGGAGTGGGGACAACCGGTTCAGGCAGAAAATTTGTCGGAAAGATACTGAATGCCGACCTGATCATTGATGAAATAACCACACACGCCAGGGCAGCTTATGAATTAAATCCCGAAACAGACACCATCATTGAAATCGGTGGTCAGGATGCGAAATATACCCTGATGAAAGACGGCAGGGTCACCTTCGCCCAGATGAATTCTGTATGTGCGGCCGGGACTGGAAGTTTTATTGAGGAACAGGCCAGAAAACTGGATGTATCCCTGGAAAATTATGCAGAAATGGCTGAAGGAGCAAAAGCACCACTGGCAAGTGACCGCTGTACCGTATTCATGGAGCGGGATATTAATAACTATCTGAATAAGGGCTTCACGGTAAATGAGATCCTGGCAAGTGTCCTGCATTCGGTAAGAGAAAACTATCTTAAAAAAGTAGCTGTTGAAGCAACCATTGGCAACCATATCTGTTTCCAGGGAGCAACTGCAAAAAATAAAGCCCTTGTGGCTGCCTTTGAAGCAAAACTCGGCAAGGAGATATTTGTATCAAAATATTGCCATCTCACCGGTGCACTTGGCCTTACTCATCTGCTGGCAGAGGAACATACCGTCAAATCCGGATTCCGCGGACTGGAACTGTACAAAAATGAGATTCCTGTCCGGATTGAAACATGCCAGTTATGTAACAATCATTGCAAGATCAGGCTGGCAGAAATATCAGGTGAAAAGGTTGCCTATGGATTCCTCTGTGGCAGAGATTATGATACCAAAAAATTTATTGACAGTAACATTTCAGGTTTTAACCTTGTCGGGGAGCGGGGAAAGCATTTTCATGTCCCGAAGAGTAAAAATTCCCAATCTCCCTTTAAGATTGGGATCCCTGCCTCCCTCCACATGTTTGAAGAAGTAAGTCTTTGGAAAAGATTTTTTAATAACCTGTCCATTCAAACCCTTACCAGTGAAACATTCGACGATCCGGTCAAAACAGGGAAGCGCCTTGCCGGGGCTGAGTTCTGTGCACCAATGGAAGCCATGTACGGGCATATCTCCTGGCTTGCTGAAAAGGTTGATTATATCTTCCTCCCAATTTATCTTGAAACGCGTGATAAAGAACACGAGGCTGAAAGAAATTATTGTTACTATACACAGTTTAGTCCTTCTCTTGTTTCTGCAATCGGCCATGGGCAGATCCGTGAAAAATGCATCATGCCCTTCCTGAATTATTCAAAAGGATTAAGCTACATCAGGAAGGAACTGTGGAACTGTCTTAAACCTCTTTCCAATCATACTTTTACCTATCCTGAATTAAATGAAGCATTCGATGAAGCCCTCAATTTCTACAACAGGAAAAAGGATTCCTTAAAATCTGTTTTCACCCGCAGCTTTGATGATTCTAACGATATTTCAGTCCTCTTGCTTGGCCGGCCCTACCTGGTCCTTTCACCACATATGAACAAAGGTATCCCCGATATTTTTGGGGGAATGGGTATCAAAACATTTTTCCAGGATATGTCGAAAAGCATAATCTTGATCCCGGAGATACCATGCTTTGGATGGTTGAAACCAGGCTTACCTGTAACATCCGCCTGTACCCATACTACATCAAGAGTCTGCTCGACACTCATGGGAACGGCATGGAAAAAGCCAGTGTATATTCAGGAGAAATCACACACCTCGATATATCCCTTTCTGCCTGTCTGAATGCCTATCTTGCCTATATGATCAGCGGCCTGATCCGCAAAATGGGCTGCAGGATCAGACCGTACGAAGTAAATAAGGGGGAGACTGATGAAACTATTCAGGAAGCAATTAAAATCATGGAGAAAGCTTTCCTGGGAAAAGCATCCATGGAGAAATCACTCATAAAGGCCGTATCCCTTTTTGAACAGATCAAACATAAACCCGAAAAAAAAGCTAAAGTGGCTATCTTCGGAGATCTTTACGTAAGAGATAACCGGGTATTGAACCAGGATCTGATACATATCATTAGAAGAAGCAGGCGGTGAAGTCATCACTACACCTTACCACGAATATGTTAAGATCACAGCCGAAAACAGTATACGCAGACTGGCCATGAAAGGAAAGAACCTCGAAGCGATGGGTTTTAAAACGATGCTGGCCGCAATCCAGTTGCTTGATAAAAAATACTACAGGCACTTTAAAAAGTTCCTTGGCAACCAGGCACCAATTCATCCATTGAAACTTGAAAAAAAACTGGAACTTTTCAATATTAAAAATCTACATAGCGGAGAATCCTATGATAATATCCTTAAAATATTCTATATCCTTGAAAACCAACCGGATGTATCACTGTTTGTTCAGACCAATCCGGCATTCTGCTGTCCATCGCTGGTGACTGAAGCGATGAAAAATGAAATCAGGCGGATCACCGGTGTGCCTGTAGTTACAATAACCTATGATGGCACCAGTGAATTGAAAAATGATATTATCGTACCTTATCTGAAACTTGCGGTAATAAATTAAAACTTAACTTTAATTTTTCTGTAAAATATAATTGAAATAAACATATTCGCGAGACACAAATCGGTTATAAGTTTCAGAACCGATAGTACCTGCAAAATTAAGGGCTGTTTTATGTAATATCCGCGGAGTTAATTTTTTTACCAGTTTTCTTCTCCGACTATCATCCAACTCTAACGCATTAATAACCTGTTGGTTTATGAATTCCTCTTTTACAAATGATAGTGCCGACGATTTCAATTCTTTTTGTAAAGACGGTATTTCAAAATCGAAGCGAAAATCTGTAAATAAAAAATACCCGGCAGGCCGTAAAATCCGGTGAACCTCTCCTAAAAATAAATTCATATCCGAGTACCTGTGTGAAGACTCAACATTTATTACCACATCACAAGTATTATTATCTAAAGATATCTTTTGGGCATCACCCTGAAAAAATGATAATCCATGTAATGAATAATGCCGGTTACAAAAAGCGATGGCATGTTTATCCAGATCTATTCCTTTTGCTGAATTGGGCGAAAACTGCCTCATAATATATTCCAGTCCACCTCCTCTTCCACAACCTATCTCAGCAATATCTTTGTTTTTCAAATTTGCAGAACTCACCAGATAGTGATATAACTGAATAGAATAACGATCGGTTTCGTCACGTGTATCCAACCTGATTGTTTGTTTCGTATCGTTATATCCGAAATTCATTAATAATATTTCTTCATCCCTGTCAATTTTATTCACATAACCATACCAGATTCTAAACAACCAATTCCTATAATTTTCCTTCAAATTCATTTTGGCTTAAATATTTGTGTTTTGTTTGGCTTGACCGAAGATGTTAATAATGAATAATCCAAATACAATAGCCGTTAGCGATGGAAAGTAAATAATATTGATATTCAGTGATTCTATGACTGCGAATTGTAAAAGGGAGTAGAAATGAAATCACTCTCCCGATTATAGGCAAGGTCATAAACATATTTACGCATCTCTTGTGCCCAGTCTGTATAAGAAAAAGTTTTGTCAAATTTCTCATAGAGAATGAGTTTGCCAATTTTAACTTTAATAGTCTTATTCTTTTTTCTGAACATTTCATTCGGTAAAAGAATTAATTCAATATCGGCTTTGATCCCTAAAATTCGCCTCATTGAACTTATGAAATAGAAAAAAACTGAGTTCCGGCCACATATATAAAATGGCACAATGTTCCTTTGACAGGAAATCGCTTTTGTTATAAAACTTTTTTGCCACTGGCAATCTTGGATCTTTAAACCGTACAATCTTGAAACTTCACCTGCAGGAAAATGAGTAATGGGAATATCTGAGTCATATATCTTTTCTAAAGCAATCAGATATTCCTTTGAATTTCTGCCAAAAACATTAACCGCGGCAAGCAGCGGCCATAAATGAGGCACATACATAAATGCCTCATTTCCAATAGATTTTAAAGCCCCATATTTACTTGAAACGATTTTTGTCAGTACCAATCCATCTATAATTCCAAACGGATGATTGGAAAGGAAAAAACATCGGCTATTTTCAGGCAGGTTTTCCCTCCCTTCCACTTCAATTTTAATGTTAAACTCCTCTACAATTTTGGTGAGAAAATTTACACCTTTATAATCTGAATATTTAGTTAGAATTTGATTCATTTCCTCTTGCCGGATAATTTTTTCAATCAATCTAATGATAAAATCGGGCGAACGTTTTAATACTTTCAGATTACTTCCCCTGATAACGGACGCAATATTAATGTAATTCATTTTTCAATATTGTTTTATGATTCTGTCACTTCGGGATTTGGGATATTTTGAGATGAGATGTTGAATAAGTATACCGGCTCAATAAAGATGAACATATCCTGATATAAATAATTAATTCTGACATATAAATATAAGTCAAAAAATAAAAGTAATGAAATAAACCTCAAAATATCAGATATATATATAAGTCATCCTGATTTATTTGACGGGACATACCAGAGTACTAAAAATTACATGTTGATCTCCTAACCTTAAAATAAATAAAAGGGTGGAGGATCAGCTAAGCTGTTCCTTTTCTTTTCAGACTTTGAAAATAAACTGAAGCAAAAATATATAAGCTTAATACCTTTCCGGCAATTATTTTCACTCAACGGGTGACTCCAGGTCACCCGTTGAGTTTTTTCCTCTCTCTCCCTTAAAATATGATTTTTTTTATAGATTTATACTTTAAAATCTATTAAAACACCTCTTTTATGTTCAGAAATTTCTTCTTAACCTCTCTCAGAAATTTATGGAGGAATAAAAGTTATACCTTCATCAACATTCTTGGACTTGCGATTGGTATTGCCAGTTCGGTAATTATTCTGTTGTTTGTCCAGGATGAGCTTAGTTACGACCGGCATAATGAGAAATTTGATCAAATTTACAGGTTCTATATTAAAGGAAATATCCAGGGGAATGAAGTGCAGGCTGCTTTATCCTGTGCACCACTTGGGCCTACGCTGAAATCTGATTTCCCGGAGGTGCTTGAATACACACGTGTTTACACCTTCAGTGGTGATCCGATTGTGCGATACGAGGATAAAGTATTTATTGAAAAAAATTTTTTATATGCCGATTCAACATTTTTCAATGTTTTTACTGCTCTTGCTACCAGGGGCGATCCCCGACAAATGCTCAACAGACCCAATACTGTTGTGTTGACCGAAGAGACAGCTAAAAAATATTTTGGAGAAGATGATCCTATCGGTAAAATATTGAAAGTAGGCCAGGAAGAAACACCATATGAGGTAACAGGTGTTGTGAAGGGATTCCCGGCTAATTCACATTTCCATTTCAACCTCCTTGGTTCTTTTTCCTCCACATGGCTGGCTGATATGACGATGTGGCTCGGAAATAATAACTATACTTATATTGTACTGCAGACAGAATATCCTCCTGAACAACTTGAAGCAAAAATTCCTTCATTGCTCGAACAATATATGGGCCCCCAGATTGAACAGATACTGGGAATGACACTGGAACATTTTTATGAGGGAGGGAATGAATATGGCTATCTCATTCAGTCGTTAAAAGATATTCACTTGCGATCTGATCTCCAATTTGAGATTGAACCGGGAGGAAGTATTACAACAGTTTATATATTTTCCCTTATTGCCATCTTTCTCATTCTCATTGCGTCAATCAATTTCATGAACCTGTCAACAGCAAGCTCCTCATCCCGTGCACCTGAAGTAGGTATCCGGAAAGTGGTGGGATCAGACCGTGGCAAACTGGTCTGGCAATTCATGACAGAATCATTTATCATCACACTTATAGCCTTGCTGCTGGCTATCCTGCTTGTTGAATTATTTATTCCCTCTTTTAATAATCTTTCACATAAAGCACTTGATTTCAATGTTTTAAAGAACCCTATACTGCTACCCGCCTTAATTCTAATAGGAATATTTGTTGGGTTTCTATCCGGAAGCTACCCGGCTTTTTTCCTTTCCACACTCAAACCTGTTAGCGTGTTAAAAGGAAAACTGCGGGAAAGAATGAGAAGTTCTTACCTGCGAAGTATTCTTGTGACCTTACAGTTTACTATAACTATCTGCCTGTTTATAAGTACTTTTGTTGTCTACAAGCAAATGAATTACATCCAGACGAAAGATCTGGGATTCGAGAAAGAGAATGTTTTAATCATCGACCGTGCTTATGTTCTTGGCGAACAGAGTGAAGTTTTCCGCCAGGAACTTCTGAAAAATCCCGATATACTCTTTGCATCCTATTCCAATTCTGTCCCCGGAGGATTAATCGGTGATAACGCGTGGGTGCCTGAAGGAGCCAGTACAGACGAAACACATGCGATCAACAATATTTATGCAGATCCCTATTTTGCCAGTGCATATAATCTGGAGATAACGGATGGACGCTGGTTCTCCGAAACTAATCCCACCGATTCCTTTGCTATAGTTGTTAATGAAGCCACTGTCAAAGCATTCGGTTTTGATGATCCACTTTCAAAACGGCTGATGAATGATTTCGGAGACAACGTAAATCCCCTTCAGATCATAGGCGTCGTAAAGGATTTTCATTTTCAGTCGCTCCACCAGGAAATAAAACCACTGATCCTGATATTTTTAAACTTCAATCCCTACACGATATCAGTTAAAATAAGTGGGAACAATGTTGAAAAAACCCTTGCCTATATTGAAACAACGTGGAATACATTCGTGGCCGATCAACCTATCAACATGACATTCCTGGAAGATGATCTTGCAACACATTATTCTTCTGAAAAGAGTGTCGGGATAATTTTTTCCATTTTTTCAATCCTGGCAATTTTTATCGCTGCATTGGGCCTTCTTGGACTTGCTTCCTATTCGGCTGAACAAAGGACAAAAGAAGTTGGAATACGAAAAGTCATGGGAGCAACTGTCACAAATGTGATGACCATTTTATCAAAAGAAATTGTTTGGCTTATACTTTTTGCCACCATTATTGCATGGCCCATCAGTTATTTCTTTATGAAAGACTGGCTTCAGAATTTTGCATTCAGGATTAAACTCGATCCTCTTATCTTTGTTGCCAGTACCCTGTTTGCTTTTCTGATCGCCATCCTTACAGTGAGTATCCGCACCTATCGCGCAGCTGTTGTGAATCCTGCAGAATCTTTACGTTATGAATAAGGATATTTTCTAATTAGCCCTCAAATAAATTCAAACAATACACCTTTTATTGGTGGTTAATATAAAATTTATTACTTTTCGGAGAAGACTCAACCCTACTCTAATTCTAAATTAAAACCATCTTAAAATGAAAACAGAAAGTAATCATTCCCGCAGACTTAAAAGAACCATCATTCCGGTTTTTGTGTCCCTAATGCTTCTTACATTACCTCTGTTGCCCTGCAATTCAATGCCCATGGCCAGAAAAGCAAAGTTTTCAGGCACCTGGACTTTGAATGAGTCAAAAAGTGACTTCGGGGAATATGGCCGTATGTGGGCATCTAATAAATTAATAATCGTACAGAAATGGAGAAAACTTTCAATTGAAAGATTTTCATCAGGACCAACAGGAGAAGAATACAATGTTTTGGAAAATTATACAATGGATGGCGAGGAATGTGAAAATCCCATTTTTGAGCAATCGAAGAAGAAATCCACGGTAACCTGGTCAGATGATAAACAAAGCCTGACAATAAATTCAAAACTCGAACTGGAATTTGAAGGACAGGAGATGACAATTGATACCATTGAAACCTTTAGTCTACAGGATGATGGAAAAACTCTGGTAATTAAAGGCACTTCGATGACCGACTACGGTGATATGAATGTTACTTTTGTTTATGATTTGCAATAGCTGAAAACATATAGGATAGTAAGAGGCTGTCTAAAAAGTAGGATAAACCACAGAGTCCACAGAGTTTTCACAGAGTCCGCAGAGAAGTAACTTTCTTAATATCAAACCTCTGTGAACTCTGTTTAATCTCTGTTTCCTCTGTGGTTAAATGTTTTAATAGACTTTTTAGACAGCCTCTTATTTATGCCCACCGGGTGAATTGAAGTCACCCGGTGAGTTATACATATCTACTCCTCAGTTTCAGTCACTTTAATTCCCGTTTCCATGTAACCTGACAATCCTTTCTCAGTAATTCCCTGTATTACAACCCTGTAATCTGAAATATCATCTGATGTATAAAAGCTGACTGTTGCAATACCATTTGTGTCAGTAACAACTTCAGGATTCCAGTACAGAAGGTTCCTGAAATCGGGAATTGTGCGAATGGTATCATTTTCCCTGGAATAATCTGGTGAGTGAAACGGAACCGGGTACTGAAGAAACTGAAAAGGTGCCCGGATCGCATAGGAAGGCAAGTCAAAATGACCATAATCAGATTGTTTGGTAATCATATTTATAATGCTATAATAGAATTCACGCCCCTGAACATACCATTCTGAAACAACTTCAATTCTATCAATGTCAATGGGATCCATATATGTAATCACAGGAGTCACATCAAGTACAGGTACACCATCCAGTAAAAGTAAAGGTTCTCCGGGCATGGCTAGCTGGCTTGCATTCTCAGTAATCATTAATATAAAATTATTCTTTCTTCTTTTAATCCTGACAGATTTCACTAATTCATAAAATAATTCTTCTACAGCCGGCAATCTGATATAATCTGCAAGTAATACTGTTTCATCCGGATTACCGAATACGTTTGCCAATTCATAAGAGGATGAATTATTCAGACTCTCCTGGTTTTTCTGGAAAGCGTCTGCTATTTGCACATTCACCATAAGTTTTTCTATATATCTGATTGTTTGTTCATCCGGCCAGAAATAAGCAGGATGAAAATTGCATTGCTTTCCGGAAAAATCTTCGTCCAGCACAAGTGTATAGTTTTCCGGATTTTCCGCAGGCATCAATATGATATCATTCCTGCCATACTGATCATACATTTGTAAATTAAATCCTCCGTTAGGTCCCGACCTGGACTTGTAAAGTTGTGTATAGTTAGCCGGCCTGGCAAGATATATTCCAACTCCGGAAGCAGGTTTTCCATTCTTATTGTTGTAAATCGTACCACTGATCGTTATTCCGCGTGTTTCAGGCATAGTATATGTATCATCCGGATAATAAGTTTTGCCGTGATTCATGGTACACATTGCAGAATAAATAATATCAAGGATCCTGTTCAATTCTTCCGAATCATAAGCTGAAAACGGAACCTTGTCATCCGGTGGCAGCAAAGAAGCAGGTAAACAGGCAGTATGATTCAGATATTGATATATATTCTTATGATAAATATTAAGTTGTTCGTTGTATTTATAAACCGAGAGAGACATATTCGACTCAACAGGCTTACCTGTCTGATCAGTGGTCTGAAGGGTAAGTATTACTTTTTCCCTGGCGGTATAAAGGTCTTTGTTTCGCTGAACTTTTATATCAAACCGATTACCATGATTTGTTTTAAAGTTTTTTCCGGAGTAATTGTTCCCGGGACTATCTGCTCTGTTTAAAGATAACGGGATTTCCTGTTTTCCGCCATCCGGACTTTCGGTTATCATTTTATATTCTTGTCCCGTTTCAGGAGTAAAAGAGAATAATCCGAAACCATATTCCCAGGTATTAAAAGATGTTACTGTATCATCCGAATTACCCACTACCCATCCTCTGATATTTAAACCATTACCATTCTGATCGGTTGCAAGGAAAGCTATCTCATTCTTTCTCGCGTTTTCCAGTTTGTTCCCTGCCGGATATATTTCAACAGTATAGTCTATATGCATATTGGCTGAATCCTGTATTATTTCAAGAGGTAAAAACGGATTCACGATAAAGATTTTCTCCGTAAAAAAGTGTTCGGGATCAAAATTGGTCATCCACCTGGTATATGCCCTCATATAATAAATCCCTGTTTGCAGGGATCTCGGAATATAAACATATCCACACCCCGTTCCCCCGGAAAGGCTAACTTTTTCAGCAAGTATGGACTGATTTTGATTATTCAGGATCTCAACATACAAGACTTTGCTTAAATCAACAGGTAAGTTAAAGGTCTGGTGAACACAATATCCTTTAAACCGGATCATTTCACCCGAAAAGTACATTTTGCGATCGATATGCAAGAATACTTTTTCCCGGAAATCGTGTTTATCTGACACGAATGATTGTTCAGTCTTTTTACTGATCTGGTTCTGTGCAAAAACAGGAAGAAAAACAATAAAAATCCCACCTATAATAATAACAAGACTCTTGATAACTAAACTGATCCCGTCTGTTTTCATTCTATCAAAAAAACTATTCTTCAGACCTGTCGTTTGATTTAGACGACTAAGTAATTGAATGATATATTTTTATAAGTATAATTCATGACTCATTTCATTACCAAAAATCCGGTCTTATATTGGTACCGGTAACAGTGCAATCACAACATCTGTGGTCAGCAATGATACCCATACCGAAAAAATCAGAAGTTTCCTCCTTAACCACGCAATATCCACTGATGGCATAACTCAATGCATCCCTGGAGTTAACTATGAAATATTTACTCTGACAATATGCAAATTCCGATTGTATCCTTACATCAGAAGGCAGATCCTTATTTTCCAGGAAAATTCGTTTTGAAGTAACTGAACTGGCTTCGAAAAAACCTAACACCGGTGATTCGTCTCCATTCAGATTATAAATATTACCATAAACCTGAGCCGGTTGCTTATCAAACAGTGTCCCCATGTCCTGGTTTGTATTCTTAAGTTGTTCCCAGAAGATATATGCTTCCCTGCTTAAAGAGTATTGTTTCACCAGTATACTGTATCTTCTTGACAAGCGATTACCGACAGTCGAGACAAATTGGACAGGGAAGCGCCTGATAATATTAGATTCCATTATGTCAGTAGAAGTAAGCAGAATATCCGTTGAATTTTCTGTTCTCCAGCACTTGCTGGGAATCACCGATCTTAGTCGTAATGATCTGTCAACCAATTCAAACCGTGAGGGATACGGTACTGTAAACTCCCATGTTTCTTCAAACTCGTAGCGATAATACCCTGTTTCTTTATCCGGATCATAAGTATCAATGTAAATATAGAAGCCTTTTTCATAATCCGTTTCTCCTGCCTTTTCACCATATTCAGCATATAAATTTTCAATTTCAGGAACATCTTTCAATACTACAAAATCCGATTCATATTCCTGACCATCTTCTATATAGATATATAACTGGTAGCTTTTTCCGATCATTCCCTTGAAATCATAATTTTTATATACACCCGGAGATACCTCATACATTGATAGCATATTATCCTGCTCATCCCTGATCATAACCATTGCCCCTTCTTCAGGCCTGACCTCAGGTTCACTATAATGAGAACCTCTCGAAAGTTTTACTGTCGGACCTGCCTGGTTCGTTAATAAACCATCGATAACCAAGATATCTTCATACTTTTTCAGTTCCGGTGTGAATGGTTCTTTACAGGCAGAACAAATAACAATTATAAGAGTAAAAATGATATATTTATTTAATCTGTTCATATGTTTTTTATATTTTTTAAAGTATGATATGATATATGATCAGGATATCAAATAACCCAATAATCCAACTCTATTATATCATTAATATTTCATCATTCCATTCTTCCAATATTCCCCCGATATGTTTTGCTACCGGGATTGTTCGACATTATTCCAGTATTCCAATCTTCCATTATTCATTCGATCGTTATCGGGATTGTCCCACTTTCTTCCAGTAATTTATTTTATTAAAATTTAAAATTATAGGTAACGGTATAAACCGGCCGGGCAAAAATGGATAATTTGTATCCTTTAATTTCTCCTTGTTCATTTTCAAAAAATACTGAATAAGCATTATTCCGACCGGTAATATTATAAACTGAAAAAGTCCAGGAAGAGTGTAAAAGTTTTTTTGCTTTAAGGTTACCTTCAACATTAATCGATACATCCCAGCGGAAATAATCCGGTATCCTGTATTCGTTTCTCAATGAATAATAAAGTCTTGGTACATCCCTGAAATATACCTTCGCGGCAGGATAAGTAATTGGCCTGCCACTGCTGTAATTCAGGTTATTTGAAATACTTAGCCTCCGGGAAAATCTGTAATTCATCAAAACTGTCAGGTCATTGGGTTTATCATTAATAGTCGGGAAATAATCACCATTATTTATTCTCTCTTCGGGAAAATCACTGTTTACCCTGATCAGGGATCTCGACCATGTATAGCTTATCCAGCCGTTAAATCTTCCGCCTTCTTTACGCAGCAGGAATTCTATTCCATAAGCTTTCCCTTTTCCGTTGATCAGATCGGTTTCGATGTGTTCGTTTAGCAACAATTCAGCTCCAGCTTTATATTCGATCATACTTTTCATCCGTTTATAATAAATTTCGACCGATCCCTCAATAGTATTTTTCCTGAAGTTCCTGTAATATCCTGCAGCGATCTGATCAGCAATCTGAGGAGGAATATGAGTATCACTCATTTTCCATGTGTCTGTCGGGGAAATTACCATTGTATTTGAAAGCATATGAAGGTATTGCCGTGTTCTGTTATAGCTGAGCTTTACTGAACTCTCAGGATCCAGGATATACCTGGCGGATAACCTGACTTCTGGTCCTCCATAACACTTAATTATTTTCCCTGCAGTAAAATGGATTGTATCTTTTAAATAAAATGTTGTACGCGGTACATTTTCATGATATTTATAAACTGTATGGGGGCCGAGGTACAATAAAGAAGATAAACGAATACCTCCGTATAATGACAAATCCTGATTAAAGTTATACCTGTCACTAATATATATCCCTGACTCGACACCATTCTCATTCTCAAGGACTAACTCCGAAATCAGCGATTCTTCACCCTTCGGCATATAGCTTCCGGGATAAATATTATACCATATACTATTTAATCCAAAATTCACTTTATGATTTGTATTCGGCAGCCATGTTATATTAGTTTTCAATTCCCTGTGGCTGATATTAAAATCCATTTCATAGCTGTTTGCCCCCGATTCAAAACTTGAGATCCGGTAACCATAGTTGCTGATAATACCGGAATTGACTGAATACATTTTATCAGTAAGTTTATATTTCCATTGAATGGAAGTATTCCATGAAAGGTAATTGTATGATGTTTCTGAAGATAATGTAAAAAGATCATTACCGTAATATCCTGAAATATCCAACGTATTTTTTGCATCGATCTCATAATTAAATCTTGCATTGACATCATAGAATGCAGCATTGCTGTTCCTTAAATCCGGATCTTTCATCATGCCAAGCATCCAGTCGGAATAGGTAGTTCTGCCACTTACCAGAAAGGAGCTTTTTCCCCTGATAAGTGGCCCTTCGAACAAAAGATTCGCTGTAACAGGACTTATACCTCCTTTGCCTGAGAATTTTAATTTATTACCGCTCCTGGTATGAATATCGAAAACCGATGAAAGTCTTCCACCATATTCAGCCGGGATACCTGCTTTATAAAGCTCAAAATCCTTAATAACATCATGATTTACAGCCGAGAAAAAGCCAAAAAAATGAGATGTATTAAATAGGGGTGCGTCATCAAGCAAAATAAGATTCTGGTCCACTGATCCACCCCTGACGTTAAAACCTGATGTACCTTCTCCCACTGATTGCACCCCGGGCAACATTGTGATAACTTCAATTATATTTGATTCACCCAATATTGCCGGTATTTCCCTGAGATACCTGATTTCTACTGTATTCATTCCCATCTGGCTGCCGGTAACATTATCACTTCTCTTTCCTTCAATAATAATCTCCCGCAACCTGTAAAGTTTTTCCTCCATATTCATATCCAATATCCCGTCCGACTGAATCAGAACAGATTTGTTTATCTCCGACATCCCGACATATCTGTACGAAAAATTGTACCGGCCTGTCGGGATCCTGAGGATATAATGACCATAAAGATCGGTTACAGTTCCCATTTTTAATTCATCAACATAAATCGTTGCCCCGATGATCGGCTCACCGGTTTTTTTATCTCTGATGTAACCTGATATTTCTGATTCTCCTGAGGAAGTTCTTTGTGCAGGATTACCTACTACAATAAGATCATCAACCGTACCATCCTGCCTTGTATTTCCGCTTTCCCTCCCCAAAAAATCTGCAACCTGATTTCTTTGTTGAACAACTTCATTTTCCAGATATGTTCTGGCAACTTTGGAAATAATCTGATAATCACTGGTTATAAATATATGGTTATAATCATCCATAAATACAGATAATCCAAAAGATGCTAAGTTCATCCTGAAATAATCCAGTAGTGGTAACTGTTCCCCGGAATGAGACAGTGTCACTGAATCAATCCATTCGGGTTTGTAAAAAAACCTGATCCCATATTGATCTTCCATATCCTTTATAACGGATGCGGCTGGACGGTTGGTAAATGTACCTGAAATGATCATTCCATCATCCTGGGAATTCACCATGAAAGTCAGAAGGGATAATAATAAACCCGTAAGAAACAGAAAACGCATTTTTCAATTATCAGAAATGATATTATTGTAATACTCGAATAATTCTGTCATCTCCTGATCCGATGCTCTTCTCACATGTATTTTATTCTTTCTTATATATTTCTTTATTTCATATTCCTTATCATAAAAAACTTTTAACAGGGAAGACTTGTTGTTGATTTTATAAAACCTGTCTTCTTTCAATACATATCTGGTAATTTTGGCATCAGCATATTTACCGTATGGATTATCCCTTGTTGCCACAGCTTCAAACTTCTTCGTCTTTTTATTGAATAAGCTAACCTTTCCCTTAAATAATACCTCAAAGTATTGTTTTTCTGTAATGTAATTGCCTGCAGGAAAATCATGGACGGTGAAAGTGTGATCCCCAAGTGTGAATGTTGCTACCTGGTTTTTGTTTAATAAAATCCTGATTTTCATTCCCCCGGATGACTCGTAAAGATATACGAGATTATCTTTATAGATATCATAATTCAGTTTTACTCCGGCAAATGTTTTACCATATAAAGTAACAGTGCCGTTTATCCAATCCGGGCTGATAAAGTAAGGATGCCCATTGGCTATCTGGTTGGAGGGGAAATATATTCTTCCATTGAGCAGCCGGATATCTTTGCCATAAACAGAATCACTTTCCATGAGAAGACTTTCAATCTGTTGATCAACAAACTCTCTTTGCCTGTCCGGAGTAAGATATTGGCAATACAATACCGGAGATAAACATAAAATAATAATGCCTGTAACACTCTTTAGCAGCATCAGCGGAAAGTATTGTTATAAATATTTAAAAGTAATATTTTGAAGAAAATAATAACATATCGCTCCGCATATTTATTACAATTTATCAATTAAAAACCTTAAATGATCAGCGTTTTATCCTCACTACCTGCCACGACCTTATGAAAGCCACGATATCCTGTCTTTCCTTCCCGCTTAATGCAGGATGCTCTTCATCCCCCCGGCCCCAGGAAAGCATATCTGTACCTGTTCGTCCCAGGGTAATTGTAGCCAGTATATAATGATTCGTTGCAGCACTCAGAAATTCCTGATTATTCAATTGCGGTGCAAGAATGCCATTTCCGTTTTCACCATGGCACTCAGCGCAATGAGCCCTAAAAAGTTTTCTCCCCTCATTCAAGCTGCCCGGATTGGATCCCGGGTATATGTAATCCCAGGTTTTGTTTTCAACTGATCTCATGTAGGTAATAACATCAATAATCTGCTTATCGCCAATAATATCCGTTCCTGCCAATTGTCCCTTCCAGCCGAACATTGCAGTATGAGCTCTTCCGAATGCAATTGTTAAATAAAGATATGAGTCTTCGGCTACCCTGAGGAAATCATTGTTCAATATTGCCGGGCCTGTCTCTCCTTCACCAAACTCACCATGGCATCTGGAACACATATAGTGAAACTGCAGGGCTCCCTGCTGAGGATCCCCTTCAGGTAAAACCATAATAATGGAAGAACCGTAACCACTTCCCCATGATCTGATCAATGCCAGCAGATCAGCCATTTCAATGTTATTCATCCATGACCATGAGGGCATGGCTGTATTATATCGCCCATCATAAATTGTATAATATAAGAATCTGTCGGAAGCCGTCCGCAGTAAATCCTTATTATTCAAAGCAACTGCCACCAGGCCTTCACCGTTACGACCATGACACATCATACAGTTTGAATTATAAATGACCTGCCCGTTTTTTGTATTCCCTTTCATTCTTCTTACTCTTTCATAAGATGAATGAGTTTCTTTATTACTTCTGATATATTCCACAACTGAGTCAATTTCATAATCCTGAAGGCCTGAAAATTCAGGCAGCCAGGATGCCATTTGCCGCCAGCTGCGGCCATTAATAACCGTAAACCGGATTAATGCAGAAGAAGCCACACTGAGAAAATCCCTGTTCCCCAATGCAGGCACTCCGGTTTCATATTCATTGTAATCTTTCCCCTCCCTGTTTTTTCCATGACAGGCTGAACAACAGTACTGATAAAGATTGATCCCATGGATGATATCTCTTGTACCTTTAAGTTCATTCAGGGTTTCAATCGAATAATATTCAAACGGTATATCCGGCTTCGCAAGTCCAAGAGTAAATGTAACAAGTGCTTCCAGTTCTTCTTCCGGCAGGTCCATCTTCAGCATAACTGATCCGGGAGAAACGATCTCCGGATCACGAAAATGTTCCTTCAGCCAGTTAGATATTGTTTGTTCACCCCGGATATTCTGGAAATTATATTCATGTTTGGTTTTTTCTCCCTGTTCTGTCAGATCCGGACCCACCGTACCTCCAACACCCCGGGCACGGTGACATCCAAGACAACCTTCCCGGTTAAATATCTGTTGCCCTTCCCTGAATATTCCCGTTTCTGCTAATTCACTCCCTTCTGCAAAAAGTGTCAGATGACATTTCCCGCACGATGACTGGATATAGGGTTGATCAAGTAAGGGAAAAGGCCAGTGGGTATCATCCGTCCGGCCAAAAGCTTCTTCTTTATCAAGAGCCCTGCCCTGTCCGCCATGACAGATAGTACAACCATACTTTTGCGGCGGATGATGTATCAGAAAATCTCCACTGTGGGTTGCGTATGGTTGCTGAGCATCGATCATACCCGGATCTTCAATACCCAAGTGACAGCTGATACAGCGATCAATACGTTCTAAATCTTTCAGTTCCAGCTCTCTGATGCCAATTTCACTTCTTAAAAAATCCTGTTCTCCGTTATCAACCGTATCTATATTTTCACTCATCTTCCTGTATTCATGTTGATACCTCTTCCATTCCCTAAAAAAGCTTTCCTGTATCCAGGCAGATATTATCAGAATGATCAGCAGAGAACTGAAAATGATCGTCAAGATTCTGTATGTCCTGATATACTTTCTTTCCATTACAATATGAGTGCTATATCAACTTAGTTCTATATCATAATTGGAATAATGGAATACTGGAATATTGAAGTGTGTGTGAGAGTTTGTGTTTGAACACTTACTCTCAACCTTCACACTACCCATCATTCCAATATTCCATCATTCCATTATTCCATGATTCCAGAAATCACAAATTATTTTCTATTTCAAAACACTTACCCTTAACATATATTTTTCATGGTCAATGTTTAGCATACATTACTGTACCGACCATTGGGAGGGAGACCAGTAAAATTCCCAGTTAGGACCCCTGAACCAAATGCCTGTGGCAGTATAAATAATCAGGCCTGTCATGGCACAGGTAAATAATGCGATAGCAGCCATCCTTGTTGATCCCGTTTTTCTTCTAATCAAAACAGACCATGAGATATACAGAAGGGTTAATACAGTTGCCGGATTCACCAGCATAACAATAAATCCGGAAACGTTGTCAAACCATTCCCTTAACCAGCCATATCTGACAACGATGAAAAGAAGCAGAATAGATACTGCTGCGGAAAACAAAATGGAAAA
This sequence comes from uncultured Bacteroides sp., assembly GCA_964527875.1. GTDB lineage: Bacteria > Bacteroidota > Bacteroidia > Bacteroidales > SM23-62 > LJUQ01. The sequence continues at coordinate 24,782 of CAZGOR010000008.1, forward strand.
TGCCATGATCATTTTCCCCTGTCTGCCGGAAAACCAGATCCCCAAATATTTTTGCTCCTTATCAACAAAAGGGATGGAAATCAGAAAAGCTATGAACAATAACGGAATCACAACTCCCCCGGCAAAAGCTGAATAGGAAACAAGTTCCTGGATCCCGAGAAAATACCAGGGTGATTTAGCCGGGTTTTCTGAAAATTCTGTATTTGCCGGTTCCTTAAGAGGTGCATCAAACAAAAAGGCCATAATCACCAAAACAACAGCAACAAAAAAAAGGGTAGTCAGCTCTGTCCACATCAATAACGGCCATGAATATATCTTGTCATCTCCCCGGGCAGATTTACGAAGTTGGGAACTTGTGGACTCGCTGACTTGTGGACTTGCAGACTTGTGGACTTGAGAACTTTTTGATTCGCCGACTTGCAGACCCGCGGATTCTTCTTCAGCAGGTCTGCTCAATCCCCCATCCTTTCGGATTCGCCAGAAATGCCAACCGGTTAATATCAGCAATGTTAAAGGAAGAAAAATTACATGAAACATAAAAAACCGGGTAAGAGCCGATTGCCCGACAATTTCACTACCGATCAACAACTTTTTCAGGAATCCCCCTATATCAAAAAAAATTGTAATACCAAGCATATCCGTCAATTCTCTGGCTGAGCCAGCAATGTTCGAACCAATGGTAACTGCCCAGTATGCCAGCTGATCCCATGGCAGAAGATAACCGCTAAAATTCATGAACAGAACAACTACCAGCATGGTAACACCTATCATCCAGTTAAACTTTCTCCCGCCAAGATATGAACCTGTAAGAAATGTTCTGATGAGATGCAGAAATACGAACAATACCATTCCATGTGCGGCCCAGCGGTGAATATTGCGAATATACCGGCCACCGGGCACAACAAAAACGATATCTTTTACAGAGTTGTAAGCCTGCTCTACCGATGGTGTATAGTTCATCATTAGTATAAATCCTGTGATAATCATAATCAGAAAAAGAAAAGCGAGGATCAGCCCAAGTCCAAAAGTATAGGTTGGCCTTAAAACATGAGGATGTATCTTTATTGAATGTATATGAAGAAAGAAATTGCGGGAGATCCTTTGTACTCGCTTAACGTTGATATTTTTTGAGGCCTTAGACATTTTCTTAATAAAAGGATTCAAGGATTCAAGGGGTCAAGGAAATGAATTAAATTGGCTTGTTTTTTTGTTCCAAAGATTTAATCAGAGCTTTTAACATTCTCTCTACTTCTCTGAGATTCTCTTCAATGTTTCCGAAATTTTCCCGATTCATGTAGCCTAAATCAATTGATAATAACAGCTGTGTTTCAAATTCACATAATGAACCATAAGCTACATAGCATGAATATACATATATTCCTGTATTGATTTTCTGCCATAACCCTCCGCTATGTTTGAAGGTATTGAAACTGAAGATCTTCTCATCTGTGAAGTCAATCCGAACTTTTCTTCCTGTGGATAATTTTTGGTAATCTTATAAATACTGAGACATAACTGATAACTCTTCTGCCAGACTAATAAATCTTTAAACGTTTTTAACATCATGTTTTGGTTTTATTTTATTTTGATTGTAATATAATTTAGTGTTCATATTCTAAGATCCTATTAATTCTTAATCCCTCGAATCCTAATTATTTCAATTAGTTGCCAATTTATAGTCTGAATCAACAATCTTTGTTAAATCCACCACAACCTGCCCGTCCGGTGCTTTATATAACTGATACCATGGAAGATCTTTTGCAGCTGGTCCGTAAAGAACTTTTCCCTCTTCATCAAAAAAAGATCCATGACAAGGACATTGAAATCCTTCCTCGGCCTTTTCAAGTACACATCCAAGATGTGTACAAATCGCCGAGACTACTTTTACACCTGTATTATCACGGTAGATATATATCTTATGTTCAGGTATATAGGTATAATCATTCAGCGGAAATGAACTTGGTTTGCCTATTTTAACCCTGTTATTTGCCCTGGATAATCCCGGAATAGCAAACCTTAAAAAGCTGATAAATCCAAAGAATCCGGCAATAGATGCCAGGATAAGTGATAATTGTCTCAGAAAATTTCTCCTTGCGTTATTCACAATTCAAAAATTAATAATTAAAAAATAAATAAAATTGACTGACGAGGTTCTCGCAGATAAATTTAGTTAGTTTCTGTCTGAATAAGATTTAAAATTCTATTTTTCCCTCTTATTTTTATACATTTAAAACTTCTCCTTTAAGGGATCTTCATGAAAATACCTGGCATATACCGGCTTATCATCACGGGAACGATTTTCCTTTTTATTGTCATACTCATTGTTCATTGCAACAAAACGGGTGTGGGGAAAAAGCAGGAAGTCAGGGACAATCTTAATCAGAATTCCATTGCTTCGGCTGAATTTACAGGGAGGGAAAGTTGCAAAGAATGCCATCTGAAACAATATGATCTGTTTCAGGGATCGGATCATGACATGTCTATGGATAAAGCGACTGATTCAACTGTCCTGGGTAATTTCAATAATGTAACCTTTACACAGGGAGGCGTAACTTCCAGATTTTTCAGGAAAGGTGATCAATATATGGTACATACCGAGGGCCCCAATGGTACAATTGACGATTATGAGATTCATTATGTTTTCGGCATTCGGCCTCTTCAGCAATACCTTGTGGAATTCCCCGGGGGGCGTTACCATATGTTGCCATTATGCTGGGACACAAGACCAAAAGAAGAAGGTGGCCAGAAATGGTTCCATATTTATGGCCAGGAGCGCATTACCCCGGAAGATATATTATTCTGGACTCATATCACCCAGAATTGGAATTACATGTGCTCCGAGTGTCATTCTACAAGAGTCAGGAAACGATATGATTACAATTCAAACACGTACAATACCACCTGGAAAGAGATAGATGTATCCTGCGAAGCCTGTCACGGTCCCTGCTCAATCCACATTGAATGGGCACGGAATGTTGAAAAAGGTGGCAGGCCTGATGCTTATCCAAATATGGGTTTGGTCATCAGACTAACAGATACTGACAATGCAACCTGGATATTTGATATGGAAACCGGTACTGCAAAACGTTCTGTACCAAGAACTTCAGGAATCCTGGTTCAGATGTGTGGTCGCTGTCATGCACGCAGGTCAATTGCATCTGAAGATTATGTCTGGGGGAATCATCTTCTGGAAACCCATTGGCCCTCACTGCTGGAAGAAGGATTATATTATCCTGACGGGCAGATCCTTGAAGAAGTATACGTGTATGCATCATTTCTTCAGAGCAAGATGTATCAGGAAGGTGTAACCTGCAAAGATTGTCATGAACCACATAGCGGAAAAGTATACATTCATGGAAATGCACTTTGTTACCGGTGCCACCTGGCTGAAAAATATGGTGATCGTACACACCATTTTCATGATCCATCTCAAAATGGTTCAAGCTGTCTGGAATGTCATATGCCCGAACGAACCTATATGGTAATTGATCCCCGGCGGGATCATAGTATTCGCGTTCCCAGGCCGGATCTTTCAGACAAGTTAAAAACACCCAATGCCTGTACCCAATGCCATACCGATAAAACCAATCAATGGGCAGCGGAATACCTGAAAGAATGGTATGGTACAGTAGAAGAAGGGAAAAAACATTATGGTGAAACATTCTGGGCAGGACGGCGCGGATATCCGGAGGCCCTTCCTGAACTGATAAATCTTGCTACAGATACATCTCTTGCACCAATGATCCGCGCTACCGCTATCCATCTTTTTCAAAATTACAGTGACCACACTGTCTTAAGGACCCTACATCAAACGATGAATGACCCTGATCCTCTTATCCGTTTTGCCTCTTTGAATACTTTAAATATTGCCGATGAGAATACACTTGCAGAATTTGTCATCCCCAGGTTAAGTGATTCAATCATGCTGATCCGAGCTCTTTCCGGAAGACTGCTTACCAATCTTCCATCTCAATATTTTACCAGGACAACCCGGCACCTTCAGGAAAAAGCACTGAATGAATATATCAATACGCAGATGATCAATGCCGATCATCCATCAGCACATATGAACCTTGGAGTAATGTATCTTAATCTGGGCGATTATGAAAAGGCTGAAGCATCCTATAAAAAAGCCATCGAAATTGAACCTGCTATGACAACTGCTTATATCAATCTTGCCGACCTCTATAGAATGCTGAACAGAGAGGCCGAAGGTGAACAGTTATTGCGTAATGCACTGGAAAGAGATCCTGAAATGGCAGCAATACATTATTCATTGGGATT
>CAZGOR010000009.1:0-27550 GCA_964527875.1 uncultured Bacteroides sp.
GCCTGCCCTTTATCAAATGGAAAAAATGCACGCCAGGGGAGCTGTTTTTTTTAGTTCTATGCTGTTTATACTTGGTGTGCTCTTTGGATACTTTGTCATTACTCCCCTGTCAATACATTTTCTCGGGTCTTACAGTGTAAGCGAAGAAGTAACCAACCAGATCAATCTGATCTCTTATGTGTCAACCATGGCATCAGTTGTCCTTGCAAGCGGAATCATCTTTGAACTGCCCATCCTGGTTTATTTTCTTAGTAAAGTTGGACTTGTAAACCCGAAATTCCTGAAGAAATACCGGAAACATTCATTGGTACTGATCCTTGCATTATCGGCTATCATCACCCCTCCTGATATTTTCAGCCAGATACTGGTTGCAGGGCCGTTAGTCGTTTTATATGAGGTAGGAATATATATTTCCAAAAGAATTGAGAACAGACAAAAAATCCAGGTGGAACTCACTGAGTCAGAATCCTGAATGATATGTGGAAATTACATAAAATGATTCCCTATGAGATTACATACAAAACATTTAGTTAAGAAGTATCGTAATAAAACAGTTGTTAAACAGGTTTCAATCGAAGTTGAACAAGGCGAGATTGTTGGACTGCTGGGGCCCAACGGAGCGGGTAAAACAACAACTTTTTATATGATCGTAGGACTCATTGCCCCAAACTCCGGAAAAATATTCATCAATGATGTTGATATCACAAAAGAGCCTGTTTACAAAAGAGCAAGAATGGGAATAGGTTACCTGGCTCAGGAAGCATCCGTTTTCAGAAAACTGAGTGTTGAAGATAATCTTCATGCTATTCTGGAAATGTCTGACCTCTCAAAAGAAGAGCAGCTTGAACGAGTTGAAACTTTATTGAAAGAATTCGGCTTGGCAAGGATCAGAAAAAGTCTGGGAATCCAGCTGTCAGGAGGTGAAAGAAGAAGAACAGAAATAGCCAGAGCACTTGCATTGAAGCCAAAATTCATTCTTCTTGATGAGCCTTTTGCGGGTGTTGATCCAATTGCTGTGGAAGATATTCAGGATATCGTTTCAAGTCTTCGTGAAAAAAATATCGGGATTCTGATCACAGATCATAACGTCCATGAGACCCTTTCAATTACCGACAGGGCTTACCTGTTGTTTGAAGGCACAATTATGAAATCAGGAACATCCGATGAGCTTGCGAACGATGAACACGTCCGGAGAGTTTACCTCGGTCAGAAATTTGAACTGAGGTAAGCGTGTGGTATTTAAGCCGAATTCAATTTACCCCGGTTAACAACCGGGTTTGACTATTTTTCCCCATCTATTATTACTGCCGATTAGCAATCGGCAGTAACTTTTATACTTTCTTTATTCCGTCAGCTAAAGCTGACGGTTATTGATTTTGCAACCTTTTAACCTGCTACTATTGCGACAATTGCAACTCCCTGTAACTTTAAAATCCTGTGACCCTTTTCTTCCTCGGCCTCAGACTTCCTTATTAACAGTGTTTTCTTCATAAAAACTTTGTTTATCAATGAATCTTTTTTACTTTTGCAAACCTTTATATCAACAGTTTAAATGATTGACTGATGTATGCTATTGTAGATATTGCAGGACAACAAGTAAAGGTGGAAAAAGACGAGAAGATATTTGTGCATCTTCTTGAAGGAGATACCGGTGCATCCGTACACTTTAACCGTGTTTTACTGATCGATAATGATAAAGATATCCTAATTGGAAATCCCCTTCTCTCCGATGCATTGATAACAGGTAAAATCCTTTCTCATATTAAAGGAGATAAAATAAATGTTTTCAAAAAGAAACGCAGGAAAGGATATAAAGTCCTGAAAGGTCACCGGCAATATTATACCGAGGTTCAGATTGAAGAAATCATGGAAAAGGGCGGAAGTAAGATCCTGAAGGACATTGAAACCAAAATTGAGGCAAAAAAATCATTCAAAACTGAAAAATCGAAAAAAGCTGCCAAACCGGCCGCCGAAAAAACAAAACCTTCTTCAGTTAAAAAAACTGAAACTGTAGCTGAAGCAGAAGTTGATGTTGAGAAAGCTGCCAAATCATCAGAATCAAAACCAAAAAAAACACAGAAAACACAGGCTAAAACAACAAAAACAAAATCTTCTGCTACCGGCAAAACATCAAAAACAAAAATTAAGAAATCAGGAACGGCTTCTCCTGATAAAACAGGAACAAAGACAGCTGTAAAAAAGAAGACCACTGGAACCAGGACAACCATAAAAAAGAAAACCGAAGGAACTAAAAAGACTACTGCAACAAAAAAATCGGATAATAAAGAAAAAAAATAATCATTAAACCCATAAACCATGGCACATAAAAAAGGAGCCGGAAGTTCAAGAAACGGCAGGGAATCAGAAAGTAAAAGACTTGGTGTAAAGCTTTTTGGAGGACAGTTTGCCAAAGCCGGTAATATCCTTATCAGGCAAAGGGGCACTGTACACTACCCGGGTACAAATGTCGGAATGGGTAAAGATCATACTTTATTCGCACTTACCGATGGTATTGTAACTTTCAAAAAGAAAACCAATAAAAAATCATTTGTTTCGGTTATTCCTGCTGAAAAATAAACCTGTTTTACCAACATATTCTAGAAATAAAAAGCTAAATATTTGCAATTCAGATATTTAGCTTTTTATTTCCAGGACATATGTTCCCCATTATTCCGGAAGATTTTTTATACTTTTACTTTTTTCCCCGAAAACCTTTACACATGTTAACTGTTTCATTTATCAGAGAAAACAGGGATATTGTTATCAACCGGTTGAAGATCAAAAATTTTCACGACAATCAAATTATTGATGATATTATCGCAAATGATAATGAACGCAGGCATGTACAGGCAACCACCGATTCAAAACAATCTGAATTAAATAATTTCTCCAGGGAAATTGGAAAACTGATCAAATCCGGTAATCAGAAAGAAGCCGACAAGATAAAAAACCGGATGTCCAGTTTGAAAGAAGGGATCCGTATGCTTCAGCAGCAGCATACCGAAATTGTCGCCAATCTTAATGATCTGCTTGTCCAGGTTCCCAATCTGCCGCATGAATCAGTACCCCCGGGAAAGGGAGAAAAGGACAACCAGCTTGTCCGCGAGGGGAAAAATACTCTCAAATCCGGGAAAGGTTTATCACCGCACTGGGATCTGATAAAGAAATATGATATCATTGATTTCGATCTTGGAATTAAATTAACCGGTGCTGGTTTCCCAGTCTATAAAGGCAAAGGGGCAGTGTTACAACGTGCTCTTATCAATTTCTTCCTTGATGAGAACATCAGGGCAGGTTACCAGGAATATTTACCACCCCTGATGGTGAATGAAGATTCAGCATTCGGAACCGGCCAGCTGCCTGACAAAGAAGGACAAATGTATACTGTACCCTCTGACACCCTATATCTTATTCCCACAGCAGAAGTTCCTGTAACCAACCTGTTCCGGGATACCATCATCCCTGCTTCTGAATTACCGGTGAAATGCACTTCTTATACACCCTGTTTTCGTCGTGAAGCAGGCTCATGGGGAAAAGATGTCAGGGGACTAAACCGGTTACATCAATTCGATAAAGTCGAAATTGTCCAGATCCAGCATCCCGACAGATCATATGAGACAATCGAAGAAATGGCCAATCATATCGAAAGTATAATCATTAAACTCGAACTTCCCTACCGGATCATGAAACTTTGCGGTGGTGAACTGGGCTTTGCATCTGCCATGACTTACGATTTCGAAGTATTTGCCCCCGGACAGCAAAAATGGCTGGAAGTAAGTTCTTTATCAAATTTCGAATCCTTCCAGGCAAACAGACTTAAACTAAGATTCAGGGATGAAACCGATAAAAAGCCCAGGCTTGCACATACTTTGAATGGCAGCGCTATTGCATTACCCAGGGTTGTTGCTGCATTACTAGAAAACAATCAAACCCCACAGGGAATTAATATTCCTGAAGTTTTACATCCTTATACAGATTTTAAGATTATTAATGAATAATAACCCAATACTGAGTCTAAATGCATATGTTTATACAAATTAAAATTTGAACATTACGCCAGTAGCATGAAAGACTTTATAAACAAGCAATGCCTTTTGAGAACATTAAGGCAGGCTTCCCCTGTTCTGCTATTTATCTTATGTATGATCCTGTCTCGTTGTAAATCCAACCTTCCTGAAGATAAGATCAGTGAAGTTGACAGCCTTATGGCTATAACATTAAACCTTCAGAAAAAGATCAGCTCACCTGAAATTCAGAAACTGAACGATTTCGGCTCAGAGATATCAAATGATCTTTCATTATTCACAGATCCGGGCCTTCAGGAATTCTCTTCTAACAAAATGACAAAAGAACTTGAAGAATATATCATCCTTCAGGCAGACATAGAAAATTGCCTTTCAGCCTGTAAAAATTATAATGAAGAAATTTTTTTGATTGAAAACAACCTGATGGATATTCGAAATAAGCTCACTACTGATTATGAATATCCTGAGAAGATCGGGGAATTGATCGAAACCGAAAAGGTTCTTCTTGATGACCTGCTCATGAGAATAGATAGTAACCTAAGCTATATAGACAAGCACCTGGAACGATATTACTATCTGAAACCAAAAATAGATGAGCTCAAACAAACTTTGACAGAAAAATAACAGGTTTTTAATCTATGACTAACCAGGGAAAAGCTTATATATATGCAAGTATTGCCATTTTTTTCTGGTCGACTGTAGCTTCTGTCTTTAAAATTGCCCTGAATTATCTGGATTACGTTCAGTTACTTTTCTTCGCTTCCTGGACCTCTTTCCTGGTTTATTTGCTAACCGCAATCTTACAGGGTAAAATCAAAAGAATATTCAAATACAGTACAGGTGAAGTGTTACGCTCCGCCATTCTTGGTTTACTGAATCCCTTTATCTATTATCTTGTATTATTCAAAGCATATTCCCTCCTGCCGGCCCAGGTTGCGCAACCATTGAACATGATCTGGCCGATCGTACTGGTATTCCTGTCGATACCCCTTTTAGGGCAAAAAATTGCTATCAAAAGTTTTATTGCACTTTTTATCAGTTTCACAGGTGTCTATCTTATTTCTTCGCAGGGCAATCCATTCTCATTCCAAATCACTGAACCTTTCGGAGTCCTTCTGGCAATTGGAAGTTCCCTTATCTGGTCGTTTTACTGGATATTTAATATCAGAGACCGGAGAGAAGAATTACCGAAATTGTTACTTAATTTTTTCTTCGCATCAATCTATATCTCAATCCTCGTTCCATTTGTAACTACAATCAATTTCGGTCAGATAAAAGGTGTTCTCCTGGCAATATATGCCGGCTTCTTTGAAATGGGATTCTCTTTTCTCTTCTGGCTCAAAGCCCTGAAGCTTTCCAAAACTTCCGATAAGATCAGCAATCTTGTATATATTGCACCCTTTATTTCTCTGATCCTTATTCATATCTTTGTGAAAGAAAATATCTACTGGACCACTATTTCAGGTTTATGCCTGATCGTTACAGGAATAATTATAGAAAAGATCCGTTAATATTTATATCTTTATAAATATAACATAAAGGTTGTGTATTGGTGAGGAAATTGGAATGATGCCATATTCTGACATCCCAACATTCCAATACTTTGAGATAGTGTGGCATTGAAACTTTTACCAGGAATTTAAGTATAAGTTTCTGTACCATTATACTTGATTACAATGAAAATTCTAAAATCAAACAAATATATTGGAAAAGGGGGAATGATATGGATAATCCTGATCCTGTTATCATTCAGGTTTTTCTGTTCCTGTGAAATCAATCCTCCTGAAAATAAACTGACGGACGAGGAGTTACTCGATTACATGCTGGGATGGTACCTCTGGTATGATACAATGCCCAATGTTTCGGTCAAAGATTTTACAACACTGCAGGAACTTCTAGACACGTTAGTATATGATCCACTCGACAGATGGAGTTATATCCAGGAAACCAAGGAATATAATGATTACAACACCAGGGGAATCTATACCGGTCATGGCATTGGGCTCAGGTGGGACTCAGAGGATAAACTTAAAGTGGTTTTTATTTTCGATGATTCGGACCTCTATACTTCGGGAGTGACAAGGGGATGGGAAGTGACACAGATCAACGGTCTGGCAATTCCCCCGGGAACCATTATTGATACTTCATTACTGGGACCTGATGAAGAAGGAATACAGAACACATTTACTTTCAAAAATTCAAATGGTAGTACTCAGACCATTACTTCTACCAAGAAGTTTGTCAATATCAATGCGGTCCTTCATTCGGAAATCATTGAAATTGCCGGAAAGAAAATTGGTTATATTGTATTACAAAATTTTACCGAGGCTGCCAGCGATGAAATAACGATCGCTTTCAGTGATTTTTATGCTGAAGATATTGATGATCTCATCATTGACCTGCGTTATAATACCGGGGGGATCCTTCAAATTGCCGCTGATCTTGGTAATCTGATTGCCGGTGAAATTGCCAATAAGGGAGCATTTGTAAAATATGTTTATAATGATAAAAAGTCTGACAATAACCAAACCCTCAGATTTCAACCTGAGGATTATTCTGTGATCCTGACAAGGGTATTCTTTATAACAACTTCATCGACTTCTTCGGCAAGTGAGGTTCTCATCAATGCTCTTAAACCCTATTTAGATGTATATATTATAGGTGATGACACGGATGGTAAACCTGTAGGGATGATCGCGAAACAATACAATGACTATACCCTAGTTCCTGTTGTATTTTATATGTATAACAGGAATAATGAGGGGGAGTTTTTTGACGGGCTTCAGCCCGATAAATATGTTGCAGATGACCTGGACGAGGCATTTGGAAGCCCGGAAGAAGATTGCCTTAAAGAAATACTGTATTTCATTGAGAACGGATCATTCAGTGGTGGAATAAAAACAATCCCATCTCAATTGAAACCAGTACCTGGAAGAGGTTTTTCAACAGGAGCAATATAACCGGCAATCCCCGGATAATCAAATTAACCGAAGTCCGATATATGAAGATGGAAGAATAAGTAAATTCACGATCATTCGATCATTCCAGTCCCGACTTGTCGGGATTCCATATTATCAATTGAGAAGTTCTTGTATTAATCATACGACGAGCCAGGTTAATATAACTTAACAATTTATTATTATATATTTTGAAGCCAGGAAGGATCATACTGGGAATAGACCCGGGAACAAACATCATGGGTTACGGGTTAATTGAAGAAGTTGACGGAAAACCAAAGCTAATGAACCTGGGTGTTATTAATCTCGGGAAACTTAAAAATCATTACATTAAACTCAGGAAAATATTCGAACGTACTCTTTATTTGATCGATCAATACCATCCCGATGAACTGGCCATTGAGTCTCCTTTTTACGGGAAGAATGTTCAATCCATGTTAAAACTCGGGCGGGCTCAGGGAGTTGCGATATCCGCCGCCCTTTCAAGAGATCTCCCGATTTTTGAATATGCTCCCAAGAAAATTAAACTGGCAATTACCGGAGAAGGTAATGCTTCCAAAGAACAGGTAGCCAACATTCTGGAAAGAATACTTCAAATCAGCGATATGCCTTCTAATCTTGATGCCACCGATGGGCTTGCTGCTGCAATGTGTCACTTCTATCAAAAAGAGTTACCACACAATGGACCATCATATTCAAACTGGAAAGATTATCTCAGGAAAAATCCGGGGCGGGTTATTTAAGCGCATTTCTGATCTTATCTGCAATTTCTTCAAATTCATCCGGTGTTAACTGCAACTTAGGTTTTGAGAATTCAATGTCATATAATGAATTGATCGGGATCAGGTGAATATGGGCATGAGGTACTTCCAGTCCTAAAACAGCTACACCAACACGTTTACAATCCATAACACTGTCAATGGCATGAGCTATTTTCTTAGCAAAAAGACTCATTCCTGCAAGCAAATCATCATCAAGATCAAACAGATAATCAACTTCCTGTTTGGGAATAACCAATGTATGACCCCTGGCAAGCGGATTAATATCAAGAAATGCAAGATACCTGTCATCCTCAGCTATCTTATAACAGGGAATCTCACCACTAACGATCCGTGTAAATATTGAAGCCATAGTTTATATGGATATATTTAATATTTCCAGTGCTATTTCTCCGGATGGAACACTGATATTGACAACATCGCCAGTTCTTTTGCCTAATAAACCCTGGGCCACCGGGGTATTGATCCCAATTTTACCATTCTTCAGATCGGCCTCTGATTCCGGAACAATGATATATTCCATGATTTTATTGGTATTCTTGTTCCTGATCCTGATTTTGTTAAGTAATCTGATTTCTGAATCATTGAGATTGGCACCGTCAATAATGCGTGCATTTGCCACAATATTTTCAAGCTGGGAAATCTTCATCTCGAGCATACCCTGGGCTTCTTTGGCCGCTGCGAACTCGGCATTCTCGTTAAGATCACCTTTGTCTACTGCATCACCAATCAATCTTGATATCGCCGGCCGCTCAACATTCATCAGATAATCAAGTTCTTTCTTGATCTTTTCCAATCCTTCACGTGTAATATATGATACATTCCCCATTATGATAACTTTAAGTCATTAGAAAAGAAAAAAGAATCCCGGTATTCTAAAACCAAAATACCAGAACCCTTTCACCTGGTAAATATAAGAAATTTTATTATCTTATAAAAAACTGTATATGAATATAATGAGACGAAATCTCCTATGGATCAATATTCTTTCCTGTTCAGTATCTCTGCGTATATCACTGCTTTTTTAAGTTCATCAATATTTTCAAATAGTTTAAGTGTTTTAATCTTTCTCTCTTCGATTTCTTCTTCCATTTGCAATGATTGTTTGATCAAATCTTCCTTCAATATCTCCTCTCCAGGTGGTTTAGCTTTACTGGCTGCTTCCTTTTCCTCAAGGTATTCAGTCTCTTCATCAACTATTTCTTCAAGTGATACCACCCTTGGAGTATCGACAGGTTCAGGCTGTTTAAACAGATTTTCCAGCCTTTCAAATGGATCGCTTATCACATCTTCCGTATCAGATAATCTTTCGTTCTGTGGGTATTCCGATTCCTGCTCGTCCATACCCTGTAATTCGTGTCCGGGGACAGGTCTTTTTTTCTTTCTTCTGCTCAGACCGGTCAGAGCCAGAATAACGATGGTTATAACAATATAAAAAATAGTATCAAGATCAATTTTCATCTTTTTCTTCTTTTTATAATTTTTCTCTTTTTTTTATTAAAAAGATCTTTATAGAATGGTTCTCTTTTACTTTTATTATATCGATCAGCTCTTTTTTTTGATTTTTTCATTCTTTCCTGCACTTCCCTTGTCTGAATATCATAACGGTGCTTAAGAGCTTCCTTCCTGCTTTTATCATAATTTTTGTCTTGCCTTTCTTCTGCCTTTTCAGATTTTTTGATTGCTCTTCTTACTTTTCTACTCTGTGAATAAACAGGGAAAACAGGAATACTGACAATAAGGATACCCAGTATAAGTTTTTTGATCCGCAAATTGGTTAATTTTGTCGGTATTACAATATTCAGATGAAAACAATCAATGATTATTCAAAATTAGGATTTTTTTTTCTTATTTTCATCATAACAGCTACTGAATCATGTAACGATAACGATCATGATTATGTGCCATATGTGACAGTAAATCTTGTTCTGGATCTTCAAACCGACCTCTCATACCTTGGTGTCAGTGAAACGGCCACAATCACTCCCAATGAACAAGGATTTGGTATTATACACTTCGCTTCGTCAAAGCTTCCCGAAATTACCCTTGGCCAGCAGGTTTATGGAAACGGGCTGATCATTTACCGGATCGATCTAAATGAATTTGCGGTTTATGATATCACCTGTACATACAGGGCGAATACCGATTATTGTGCACTGGAAATGGATGAAACCTGGCTGGTGCCAAAATGTCCCTGTTGCGATTCAGAATTTAATATTCCCCTGGATGCAACTCCTGTGTCAGGTCCTGCAGCCCTCCCCCTCAAATCATATAATACCTTTATCAGGAATAATCAATTGTATATTAAGAATTAACCTGGAATCAAAAACTATTATCTCAATACCTGTAATGATCTGGTTTATAAGGCCCCTCGAGACGAACACCGATATAATTTGACTGTTCTTTGGTTAGTTTTGTCAGTTTAACTCCCAGCAAATCAAGATGAAGTCTGGCAACTTCCTCATCAAGTTTCTTGGGCAGCATATATACACCCAGTTCATAATCATTCTGATACAGATCTATCTGTGCAAGCGACTGGTTAGTAAAAGAATTGCTCATGACAAAAGAAGGGTGTCCGTTAGCGCAACCCAGATTAACCAGCCTGCCTTCAGCAAGGAGGAAAATAGCATGCCCGTCGGGAAAAACGTATTTATCCAACTGTGGTTTGATATTAATTTTCCTGATACCGGGATATTCATTGAGTTTATCCACCTGTATTTCATGATCAAAATGACCGATATTGCATACAATGGACTGGTCTTTCATCCTGGCCATATGTTCAACTGTTAATACATCTTTGTTCCCGGTGGCAGTGACATAAATATTCCCTTCCCCGAGTGTATCTTCGATGGTTTTAACTTCAAAACCTTCCATAGCTGCCTGAAGGGCACAGATAGGATCAATCTCGGTAATGATCACCCTTGATCCATAAGCCCTCATGGAGCGTGCAGAACCCTTTCCCACATCTCCGTAACCCATCACAACAGTAACTTTTCCTGCTATCATGACATCCGTGGCCCGTTTAATCCCGTCGGCAAGTGATTCCTGGCAACCGTACAGATTATCAAACTTTGATTTGGTAACTGAATCATTCACATTGATGCCCAGAAACAGAAGTTTTCCTTTCTCAAGCATCTGGTAAAGTCTGTTTACACCTGTTGTTGTTTCTTCCGAAACACCTCTGATATGTTTTGCTATCCGGTGCCACTTTTCAGGATCAGTTGACTGTGTCTCCTTAAGTTTTTTCAGGATAACAGCTTCTTCTTTATTCGAAGGTTTAGCATCAAGCATGGAGGGATTTTCTTCAGCCTCATACCCTTTATGTACAAGCAATGTTGCATCACCACCATCATCAACGATCGATGTGGGACCAAGTCCGCCGGGATAAGTCAGGGCCTGCTCTGTACACCACCAGTATTCCTCAAGTGTTTCACCTTTCCAGGCAAAGACAGAAATACCGGCTTTTGCAATGGCTGCTGCTGCATGATCCTGGGTGGAAAAAATATTACAGCTCGACCACCGTACTTCAGCTCCAAGTTCAACAAGCGTCTCTATCAATACTGCTGTCTCTATTGTCATGTGAAGTGATCCTGTAATCCTGGCACCCTTTAAAGGTTTTGATGAAGCATATTTTTTGCGGATCGCCATTAATCCAGGCATCTCTTTTTCGGCTATCTCAATCTCTTTCCTCCCAAAATCAGCCAGTTCAATATCCCGCACCTTATATGGAATAGTTTCTGACATTGTATCTGATTTTTTCATTTTATTACTAATTTTTAAAATATATTATTCCGGTTAATATACCATACACCTGCAACCTGCCTGCCCGACTGGAACAGGCGGGAAACTTGTAACTCCCTGTAACTTTTTATCTACACAAAGTTAAAGATAATTTACTTATTATTGAGTTTGAAGCAGTTTTATCAGAAACCTATTTTCCTTCCAGCTTTCTGATCAATCCCAATACATTCTTTTTATCCTTTAATAATTGATTCCTGAGCATATCAACAGAATCAAACCGCATTTCATCCCTTATCCTTGCCACCAGATCAATCCTGATATCCTGATTATATATGTCTTTATCAAAATTAATTATATGGACTTCAATGGTTTTATGTTCAGGGTTATGATTCACTGTCGGACGAATTCCAATATTAAGCATTCCGGGATACCAGGTACCACCTATCAATACCCTGACCGCATATACGCCGTCACCTGGCAGCAACTTGAGTCTGTGCTCCGATTTAACATTTGCAGTCGGGAATCCTATTGATCTCCCAACACGACTACCACCAATGACTTTCCCTGAAATAAAGAACCGGTGGCCAAGCAATTCATTTGCCAAATAAATCTCACCTCTCATCAAGGCTTCACGGATTACCGAAGAGCTTATGTTCATGTTCCCATTTCTATATGGCTTAAGCTTTTCAACAGTAAAATAAAACCTCTCCGCACACCCTCTTAACCGTTCTATATTCCCTTCACGGTCACTTCCAAACTTGTGGTTATATCCCATGACTAAATGTTTGATGCCGATTTTGTCCACCAGTATTCTTTCAATAAACTCACCTGACGACATCCTGCTAAAATCTTTTGTAAATTCAGTGATGATCAGGTGTTTAATATCAAAATTTGAGAGTATCTCAATTTTTTCATCGAGTGTAGTGATAAGCCTTATTCTGGATGTATTGCTATTTAAAATATGCCTTGGGTGCGGCCAGAGGGTCAGGACAACCGGTTCACCATCCTTCTTATCCGCTATATCAATTAACTCCCGAATAATGTATTTATGCCCCCTGTGCACTCCATCAAAGATGCCGACAGTAACTATAGGATTCTTAGCACTAAAATCTTCTATGTTATGATGTATTTGCAAAATTCAAAAAAACAAAATTGCAAAAATAGTAAAAATTGAGCTGGATCGAACTTAAAAAATAGATCCGGTATTCATTGGTGTAAGCAAAAAGGAAAGAATCAGGATTGCAAAGTCACAGTGTCACAAGGTCGCAATGGTCGCAAGGTCAAAGTTTGCAAAATCAATAGCCGTCAGCTTTAGCTGACAGAGAGAGATTTAAAAGGTTGCAGTGTTTCAGGTGCCGAAAAACATTGGCAAAGAAATTAAAGATTTCTGCCATTTCTGGAGTTGCAGGTTGTAAGTTGCCGGTTACTAGCTACAAGTTGCAGACACCTGAAAGGGGTCAAACTATGAATAGCCAGGGGTGGAATAGAAAAGTCTGATAATCAGCCGGACTCTTTTAATATTGATTACTAGTGGCTTCAGGTAAATTATTCCGGTCACCAGGTAATACAAACTCCGGATCAGGTATTACGGCTGCAAGAGAACACCAGTTCAACAGAAAATGCTTAAATTTCTGGCATCTTACGAATTTTTTCAATGGTTTGAAAAAATTCGTAATTCTCCGCGGTTTTATGAAATTGAATATCATACGCAACGATCCCTGGCTGGAGCCTTTTCCCGGGCGGATAACAGACCGGCATGAACGGGCTATTCGCAAGCAAAAAGAATTGATTGGGCATCATCCCAATCTTATTGAATTTGCATCAGGCCATTTATTTTTCGGCATGCACAGGGAAGCCAATTCATGAATAAACTTTGTATCACCTGCCTTTTCTGCAAGCTCAAGGCTGAAGCTGACAGCATTATACCATAATGCGCTGACCTCTACAGGTGCTCCCATCCTTGGTGTAACAGGAATACCATCAACAATGGCATCCATCCATGTCAGTGCTTTACCCTCAACACCAGCATAAATCAAACCATTATCACCCATCCTGATATTGTATAAAGTGCCCTGACGATAATATTTCAGAATATTTTTAATATGCTTGCCATACTTATTCCATATATCATATTCAGGATCATAATCAGCCATTTGTTGCAAAGCCCGGATAAACCATAAGGATGCATCAACAGAGTTATATGCCGGATCCTTTTCAGAACCCATGTTTGGAAAAAGTCCTTCTTTAAGCTTCTTCACCATGGTATCCGCAACAGCAACAAACGATGCGGGATCCTTCATGGCAATTGTTAACCCGGGAAGAGCAATAAAAGTATCTCCGCCCCATGTACCAAACCAGGGAAAGCCCGCTATGATCTCTGTCTTCCTGTTTTTTCTGACTAAAAATTGCTGCGCTGAATTGACCCGACCCTGAAAGTCGTTCTGGCAACGATCTCCGCTTCAAAATCCCTCACATATTTGTGTCCTTTGGGAATATAATTGTCACCCTCATATTTATGAATCCCAAGGTTGAATTCCTGTCCCTTCTCAACAATCGTTTCATCAAGTGAGGATAATAATACATGTTTCTCCCCATCTAACTGATCAAGAGGACATACAAGCAATCCGTGATACTTCCTTGGTATTACAGCCTATGATCGTAGTGCATGCATCTGATCCTGCACGATTCGAACATATGATCTCCTTGCTGAGAGAATACTCCAGATTGATCAATTCATTTTTATCGAATTGTATGTAGCTCATCTTTTATAATTATGAATAACGTGATGATGATCTGTATATTTCTTATTACTGCCGGTTGAAATCTGTATTTATTGCCTCGGGATTATTCCTTAATTCAACAGTTGTAATCAATGATAAATAATCCTTGTTACTATCTGAATTTTAAACAATAACTTACTGACTAACAGTATTTTAATATACATATACCTACCCCTCCGGCAAAAAGAGTACAAATATCATTAAATCGAATTAATAATCAAAAAGAAATGGATCAAATTTGTTTAACTTAAAGTTAAAATTCAACAACAAACTCTATGGATAATATTTTCCCTGAAAAAGTGTTCATAAATTATATTTATCTTCGCAAAATTTATTATTGGATAGGCGGAAATACTTGATTGTTTTATGTTTTATTTAATTCATCGAATTATCATAGGTATGTCCTTCAGAAAGATTGTATTCCTGTTACTTATTTTTTCCCTCTTTGCCTGCAACAAAGAGAAAAAAAACTTCACAGTATCCGGAGAACTTAACGGGGAAGAAGGCACCATGGTGTACTTGAAAGAAATGACAACCAAAGAGTTAATACCTGTAGATTCAACTTATACTGATGATTCAGGTAACTTTACACTCAGTGGATTCACAGATATGGTCAGGTTTTACAATCTATATGCTTCAGAAGATGATTTTATTGTCCTTCTCATCCATCCCGGTGATGAGATAATGATAACTGGTGATGCCAGTAATCTATATAACACTTATGATGTGCAGGGTTCAGATGATTCAAAAATGATCCACGATCTTTCAGTGGAACTGAATAATACACTTCAGAAGATTCAACACCTCAACAAGATATTCAATGACAACCTTCAGAATCCTGATTTTTCAAAAGTCAAAACCGATCTGGATAAAGCATATGAAGAAATTGTTAATACACACCGGGAATATACTTTTGGTTTTATCAGGAGGAATATCAATTCTCCGGCCAGTCTGATGGCATTATATCAGCAGATCGGACCTCATCATTATGTTCTTGATCCAGTTGAAGATTTTATATATTACAGGATGGTAGATTCATCCCTGAATATACTTTATCCCGAATCTGAAGCTGTGCGTGAACTGCATCGTCAGGTAATCGAAATAGGGGAACGGAAGCGTGCGGAAGAAATAACATTACATCGATTGAGCAAGGGCAGTCCTGCTCCTGAAATATTACTGCCCGGACCTTATGGAGACACAATTTCCCTTTCATCACTGCGAGGAAAATATGTGTTACTCGATTTCTGGGCTTCATGGTGTATCCCTTGCAGGGAAGAAAGTCCCAATCTGGTGAAGAATTACAAAAAATATCATCCAATGGGATTTGAAATTTATCAGGTCTCACTTGACCGTAAAAGGGATGCCTGGTTAAAAGCTATCAGAGATGATAATCTTAACTGGATACATGTTAGTGATCTCAAGATGTGGAATTCAGTAGTCGTTCCGGTTTATCATATACAGGGCATCCCGATGAATTTTCTTCTCGACCCGGAAGGAAAGATAATAGACCAGAATGTTAGGGGTGAAAGACTGGGTAAAGTGCTGCAGGAGATTTTTAAAGAATAATAAATGGAAACGAATATTAATTTTTATATGTTAAGCTCATTGATTCATATGCTCAGGAAATCATGTAAGTTTCTGAATGTATGATCCTGAATCATTAGCAGCACATTTAATAAATGCAAAAAATATTAAACAAATGAAAAAGGCCATCATATTTGTTTTTTTCCTCCTGATCACCGCCTGTACAAAAACAGATCGATTTGTGATCAGTGGACTTATTGAAGATGCTGAACCCGGGAAAATTTATCTGGATGAGCTGGATGTTGAAAAAGTTCAACCCAGAGATAGTGTCAAAATCAATAAAAAGGGGGAATTTACATTTAAAGGATCTACAGAATATCCAAGGTTCTATCATCTGCATCTGGGCAATAACAGAATTCTTCCATTACTTGTCGCTCCGGGAAAAGAAGTAATTATCCGCTCAACCATTAAAGATTTTCCATACCATTATGAGATAGAAGGTTCTGAAGGATCTCAATATATTAAATATTTAAATGACAAGTTATTTTCGACCAGAAAAAAGCTTGATTCGATACAAAACCTGTTAAATACTACTCCCGCTTCTGAAGAAGCCAGACAATCTGAACTAATAGATGAATACACCAGAATAGTGGAAGACCAGAGGAACTTCAGCCTTAAATTTATTCTTGACCATATGACATCAATGGCATCTATCTATGCCATCTACCAGAAACTCGATGACGAAACTTATGTGTTATATAAAAACAGGGATATACAGATCCTGAAAATCACAGGTGCCGCCCTTGACACGATTTATCCCGAATCTGCACATGTCAGGTCACTTATTGCAAATGCTGCCAATCTTGAGCAACAAATCCGTGCTACAGGTCTCCAAAGGCTGATCAATTCAACAGAATCATCACTTCCCGAAATAGCCTTACCCAATCCTGATGGAGATACAATTCGTCTTTCATCCCTGAAAGGCAAGGTGTTTTTACTCAGTTTCTGGGCATCGTGGAATAAAGAAAGTACCGACTTTAATCTTCAGCTCCTTGAATTATATAAGAGATATCATCTGGATGGATTTGAGATATACCAGGTTTCACTGGACTTTCAAAGAGAACCATGGATAAATGCAATAGCATTTGATGAACTTCCCTGGATCAGTGTATGTGGTCTCAATTATCCCGAATCAAAGGATGCAGTAATCTATAATGTTACTACCCTGCCAACAACATATCTAATCAAAAGGGAAGGCGATATCAGTGGTAAAAATCTTTCTGTATCGGATCTGAACCGGCGGATAAACTTTTTACTGAATGAATAAAAATTATTTTAATTAATCCGTAGTTAATGAAATATGATTTTAAAACCAAAAAGGTATATTAAGTGCATCACAATGGGGGTGTGTCAGAACTTCAATATAAAGCTTCATACTAAGTATGATAAGTTATCACAAACCTGCCTGCCGGCCTTGCTTCGCCGAAGCTTCGCGAAGGCGCAGCAGGCAGGGACCGTAAAGTGTTGATTAGCAAATATCTGTACTTTGCGTTAAAAAGTAGTTGCGACACAGCCCCACAAAGGATCATAAAAATACTCCTTTGTGTTACTTTTTATTAACCTTTGTGTTATTCTTTGTATTACTTTGTAATTAAATTTTAAGATTCCGAACATTAAGAAATAATTTTGAAGTACCAATCTCTTTGATGAGCTATAAATAAATTACAAACCAGGCCGTTTGACTTGAAAGAAAAAATAAAAATATATTTTGCTGCTGATGCACATCTGGGCATGGATGCTCGGGAGGAAAGTCTTGTTCGGGAAAAATTACTTGTCCGCTGGTTGGAGCAGATCAGAAAAGATGCAACAGAAATTTACCTGTTAGGCGATATGTTCGACTACTGGTTCGAATTCAGAAAAGTCGTTCCAAGAGGATTCACACGGTTCCTGGGCAAAATTGCCGAAATTACAGACCAGGGTATTCCGGTTTATTATTTTATAGGAAATCATGATGTTTGGGTATTCGACTATCTCCCTGAAGAAACAGGTATGAAAGTGTATCAATGTCCACTGACAAAATCATATGCCGGGAAGAAATTTTTTATTGCTCATGGCGATGGTTTGGGACCTAATGAAAGAAGCCACCGGTTTCTTATGAAAATGACCAGGAACAAGGTGCTTCAATGGTTATATGCCTGTCTTCACCCTAATTTTTCAACATCTCTTGCCCAGCGAATTTCACGCAGAACCCGTTATGCCAAAGGCATAACCCTTAAATTCCTTGGCCCTGAGAAAGAAGATCTCATCCAGTTTGCCAGACAAAAACTTAAAACTGAACATTTCGATTATTTTATCTTCGGGCACAGACACATCCCTTTGGAATATTCATTAAATGAAAACAGTAAACTGATCCTTGTGGGTGACTGGATCGTTAATTTCACCTATGCTGTCTTTGATGGGGAGAAAGTATTACTTAAAAGGTATCAGGTGGAATAAATGTCTCAAATGCCTTAAATGCACTTAAATGCCTCAATTGCCTCAAATATCTCAAATGTCTCAAATGCCCTAAATGTTACAGTGGTTGCAATGGTCACAATTGCGACCATTGCAACCATTGAGACTACTGGATCAATCGATTGCTCCTGAAGAAATTTCTACATCAGATTAATGGCCACATTCACTCCGGCCATCACGATTGAGACCATGGACATCAGTTTAATTAGAATATTAAGGCTTGGGCCTGAAGTATCTTTAAACGGATCGCCGACTGTATCTCCGATCACAGCAGCTTTATGATTGGCAGAACCTTTACCTCCCAGATGACCGCTTTCAATGAACTTTTTGGCATTATCCCATGCACCGCCTGTATTTGCCATAAACACGGCCATTACAAACCCAGTGCTGAGGCCTCCTACCAGGAGACCTACCGATCCTGCAATTCCGAAGATAAATCCGACAATGATTGGAATGATAATAGCCAGCATGGAAGGGGCAATCATTTCAATCTGGGCACCACGTGTGGAAATAGCCACACACCGTGCATAATCCGGTTCGGCTTTACCTTCCATAATCCCTTTAATCGTTTTGAACTGGCGGCGGACTTCTTCGACCATCCTTCCTGCTGCTCTTCCTACTGCATTAATCGTCAGACCGGAGAACATGAAGACCATCATGGCTCCAATAAATATGCCTGCCAGTGTTTGTGGGTTCATCAGGTGGACTTCAAATAATTCCATAAACTCGGCAAATCCAAAATGATCAAGTTCCGAGGGAGAAGTTACGACGGTGTTGTTGGGAAACACATATTCTGTCCAACCGGTTTCAACCAATAATCTTTTGATACCTATTTTAATCTCTTCTATATATGAAGCTAATAAGGCAAGTGCCGTAAGCGCGGCCGATCCGATAGCAAATCCTTTACCTGTGGCAGCTGTTGTATTTCCGAGAGAGTCGAGGGCATCTGTTCTTTTCCTGACTTCAGGGCCCAGGCCGCTCATTTCAGCATTCCCGCCGGCATTATCGGCAATAGGGCCATATGCATCGGTTGCCAGCGTAATGCCAAGGGTTGAGAGCATCCCTACAGCTGCGATACCAATACCATATAGTCCCATACCCATGTTCGTCTGATCAAATCCCGAGGCAAACAAAAAAGCCAGAATGATCCCTGTAACAACAGCCAGAACAGGAATAACAGTTGAGAACATTCCGACCCCTATTCCTGATATAATCACCGTTGCAGGTCCTGTATCCGAACTTGATGCTATTCTGCGGGTTGGAGAATATTCTTCGGAGGTAAAAAATTCGGTGGCTTTACCGATCACAATTCCAACTAAAAGTCCTGTCACAATTGCACCCCATACGCCCCATAGATTGTCTATTTCAAGCACATAAAGAATAAGCCAGGAAAATACCAGGATCATCAATGAACTGATATTGATGCCTCTTCCCAATGCATTCAACAAATGCTTTTGCGTGGCACCTTCTTTGGTCCTCACCAGGTAAATTCCCAGGATGGAAAGTACGATACCCACTCCAGCTATCAGCATCGGAGCCAGGACAAATTTAAACTGGAGGGCAGGATCAGCGTAAAAGGCAGCTGCACCAAGGGCAGCTGTTGCGAGTATCGAACCACAATACGATTCATAAAGGTCGGCACCCATTCCCGCAACATCTCCGACGTTATCACCCACATTATCGGCAATGGTTGCAGGATTTCTGGGATCATCCTCCGGGATCCCGGCTTCAACCTTACCCACGAGATCAGCTCCTACATCTGCAGCTTTTGTAAAGATTCCTCCTCCAACCCTTGCAAACAAAGCCTGGGTAGACGCTCCCATACCAAATGTTAACATGGTTGTTGTGATAACCGACAGTTTTTCACCCGGAGCAAGATCAATAAAATAATTTAACAGGATGAACCAGATGGAAATATCCAGTAATCCTAATCCGACAACCACCAATCCCATAACTGCACCACTCCGGAATGCTATTTTGAGCCCGGAATTAAGTGATTTCTGAGCTGCATTGGTCGTGCGGGCGGAAGCATGAGTGGCCGTCCTCATACCAAAGAAACCAGCAAGCCCCGAAAAGAATCCCCCGGTAAGAAAAGCAAATGGTACCCACTGATTCTGAAGGTGAAAAATATATGCAAGGAGGGAAAAAATGACTGTTAAAACAATAAAGAAGATCGCTACTACTTTATATTGCTGTTTGATGTAAGCCATCGCCCCTTTCCTCACATGAGAAGCAATTCGCTTCATGGTATCTGTTCCTTCACTTTCCTTCTTCATCGTCCGGAAAAAATGCCAGGCAAAAAATAAGGCCAGCGCTGAAGCCACTGGAACGAACCAGAATAGATTACTCTCCATGATTTATTCTCCTTTATGTTTTATTTATTCAAAAATAAACCTGCCGGACTATGTTAACCCGTCAGGTTATATTATTTGTAATTCAGCAAGTTATAAAAATAATAATCTTTTTAGTCATATTTTTTGAAACGAAGCGTAAAGATATAGGAATTTATTTAATCATGAAACCATCGTTTTGATAAATAAGAAATTTACGACAGACTATTGATTTTTACTTTATCCTTGATTATCTTTATCAAAATATGATTCTGTTAAATCATGGAAACCATGAAACAATATTTCTATCTTTCTGCCACACCTGAATCACTGGTGGCTTCACATCTGCCACCTGCTGATTTCGGCAATTATCTTGCTGTTGGAACGAAAAAAAACATCCGCGGACAGGCTATTTTCTTTGAAGTGGATGCCGAAAAAATCAAAGATATCCCATGGAGTTACATGGAAAAGCGATTGGTTCCTTATGAAAACGGTGAACCAAAAAGATCGGTTTACCTGTCTATTTACAGGGTCTATGAAAAAACCCCTCTTTCTTCAATGAAAAACTTATACCTGGTGACTGATGATGGGAAGGTTCTTGAACTTCAACCTTCCAAATACGACTTGGCCAATGATGAGATCCATCTTTACCAGCAGTTTAATCCTATTGCCACAAGGGTTGCCAGTAAATTACCACCACCCGATTTTATTAAATTCCTTACTGATACTTCCAAACCGGTACATACACCAAAAATCTTTTTCACAGAATTGCAGCTCGGACAAATGGCAACCAACCCACATGCTCCCCTTCATAACCTGCCCTATCAGAATCCGGATCATCTGCGCGACTGCGTGATAAAATTACAGCAATCACCAGGAAGACAGACAAAAACGGTGTTGCGCTGTTTTCCAGGTCAATTATCCTACCGTTGCATAAAAAGCGGCTTTTTTATCGGGGATCAGAAGAATTACTTATTCTACCCCTTCCCCTCCGCGGAGGAACTTGAAGATAAGTATTATTCATGGTGGAGATCGGCACTGGTACAGAGCTTTTAGAAATATATTCAACCCGTAATTAATATTCATCCGGTGACTTCAAGTCACCGGGTGAATTTAAAAAACGTTTATATTGACTCACGTGCTTTTCTTTAATATATTTACATCATTAAATAACCAGTTCGTCCATCAATAAATAACAATCATGAAAAGATTGTTTATCTCAATCTTTATCTTTTTAATTCCCTTTACCGGTGTCAATTTTCTTTATGCCCAATGCGTGCCGGATACAGTTCATTGTAAAGATACTCTTTTACCAGGCGAAATTTGCCCGCTGATATTACCCGACGGATATGTGAATGAACAGTATGATGAGGTCTTTACAGTTATCCCGCCTTATGAGGCCAAAATCGGAGATGCCGTCATTGATATTGTAAAAATTATAATCGATACCGTTGGAAATCTCCCGCCTGGATTAAATTACATAGCAAACAGTGACACATTTTGGGTCGACACTACCTATTGTGTATTATTAAGTGGGACCCCATTGGTTTCTGGTACATATGATCTGAGAATCAGAGTTATTCCATTTCTTTATTCAATTGCATTTGGGATTATTGAGGGAACCCCGATTACCGATGACACATCACTATCCATTACCATTCATGAGCAGGCCGGACTTGAGGATTTTTACGGGATCGATTTTTCTGTCCTGGATGCCACGCCTAATCCGTTCATAAATACCACCCGCGTCGGGTTTTACACTCACAAACAGGATATTATTGAACTCAGGATCTATAATCTGCTTGGCCAGATTGTTTACAACGAAGTAAACATTTATCCTTCCGGTAAGCATTATTTTAATTTTAATGGAATGAACCTGCAACCCGGAACTTACATTTACAGCATATCCAATAGTAGTAGTTCATTTACCAGGAAACTGATCAGGATGGAATAGAAGCAAAATCAGAAATTAAAATTCAATTTCAGTGTAATATTCCTCGGAGGATATATATCGCCCGGTCGGGCCATGTACTCCTTATTAAATATATTCTTCATGATCATGGCCAGTGAAATATGTTCCGAGATATCGAACATGAGCCTTGAATCGAATACCGAATAACCTGTATTATGTTTCTCCCAGTAATCTGGAAATCCTGGCAGGATAAGCTCGCCGAAAAAAGGGTCCAGAAAAACCTCATCAATATTTTTCACGCGGCTGTTATAAACAAATGTGAATCCGATCGTTAACCTTTTATACTTCATTTCAGCATCGGCTTTTACGGAATGGCGGTTGCGGTATTTTAAAAATTTATCTTCAGCCTGTGCTGTATCCGGCAAGTTCAGGTCAACAGGATTTATATATGTATAACCCGCTGTAAGCGAAACAGGTAAACTGAACAGATCACCTGTCCCCCCGATTGTCAGGTCAATACCTGATATTCTTGCATTACCTACATTCAATGCCATGAAGCCAATATGGTCAAAAGTCGGTGTTGGAACAGTATCAGGTTTATAAACACCAAATGTAAATTCGATCATTTCCTTGTATTCTGTCAGAAAGATGGCAAAATCAACAAAACCGTTCCATTGACTCAATCTGAATCCCTGTTTGATGCCAATTTCAGTGCTCCATCCTTTTTCTGATTCAAGCTCCGGATTGGGGAAAATATTAAGGGAGCCAACAGTGGTTTGGGTATATTTTTCTGCTACGGAGGGAAACCGGTATCCCTGACCGAATGATGCTCTCAGGTATGAATATTCTGCTGCCTGGAAGTTCAATCCTGTCCTGAATACCGGGCTTGAGTACTCTACCTGGCCGTCAAGTGTATATCTCTCAAACCTGAAGCCAAGTGAAATGGTTAATCTGTCTAATGGTTTCCCATCCAGCTGGGTAAAGATGGCTGAGTTAAAACTGCTATGGTTCCCAAAAAGATTTGCATAAATTGACGACCACGTTGCTGACAGACCCGTTGTCCAGTCATATCTCCGGCTAAACTTCCTGTGAAATTTATACTCTCCGTACAATAGCTCAGACCTGTTGTTTTTATCCGGCACTTCCGGAAAATCATTATTTACATGAAAAAACCGTGTCCTGAGGCTGTGCCGGGAATCGTTTTTCCCATGATATATGATATAAGGATCAATATTAAACCGGTTTCCATCCAGTGCAGAAACTGCTTCCGGTGTCTGTCTGTAGGCACCTGAATCAGCGTTCATCCATATCAAAAAATCAGTTTTTTGAAGCACCATGCTGTTCAGGTTGAAACCATAAGATAATCCACTGATTTTTGGATTTCTGTGATTCAGATTAATATTGAACCTGGCCCTTTTATCCTTTTCATTTTCACGATAGCCTTCATCAGTAAATAAATTAGCACCTGCCACAAGATCCAGGTTCCTGATTTTTCTGGAATGAAAAAAACTGGCTCCGGCAAATAATGGATTCCTGTCCCACCAAGCCAGTTCTTTTCTTTTCGGATCAAGATAAACACCACTAAAAACACTTACACGGGTATCGGGTTTTCTTGCAGGATAGGCTGTTCTTATATTAAAAACACCATTGAGTGCAGAAGAACCATATAATACTGATGAAGCCCCTTTAATGATTTCTATCTGTGATATATTTTCAACAGGAAGATAATCCCATTTTATATCCCCTGCATCTGCAGATATCAAAGGCAGATCATCAATCAGCACCAGCACGCGGCTCCCGGCGCCGTAGCTGTATCCACTCCCCCCCCTGATGCTGGGTTGTCCGTCCATCACATCTACTCCCGGTGTCTGGCGGATGACCGACTCAAGAGTTGTTGCATTGGTATGATCAATCCGTGCTGTATTGATAATCTCCATTGACACCATCACATCTGAAAGCTTCTGTTCATACTTTCCTGCACTTACAACAATGACATCAAGCATTGTATAGGATTGCTTCATCCGGATATCTGCACAAATGGTATCACGGCTACCAACATCAACGGTTAATTTCTTCGTTTTATATCCAATATAACTGAATGTGATTGTTATTTTTTCACCCTTCGCATTTACCAGGTAATAACCCTCATTGTCAGAAATCGTTCCTGTCCCGTCATTCAAAAGAACACCTGCCCCGATGAGATGTTCATGGGTCACCGAGTCTGTTATTCTTCCTGTGATAACAGCAGTTTTTTGGGCAAAGGAGAGATAAATAACTGCATTCAGGACAAGGATTAGAACAGATTTCTTCATATCTCTGTGCTCTCTGTGGTTAAACACACTCTCTACCCCCTCCCACACCAACAAGGAACCGGGAATAAGCAACTATTCACCCCGGTTAACAACCGGGTTTACTTGTTATCCACAACGTTGTTGGAATATGTCCGGTTAAAACCGGACTTTTCTATCTCACCCAGCGTTGTTGCATCTGCGGGTTAACAACCGGCAGAACTTTTATATTTTTTCTTCCTTAGCTTTCTTATCTTAACCGAGAACCGGGAACTGAGAACCGAGAGCTATTATCTGACTTCCACGGTTCTGCTTCCTCTTCCTCGTGTGTCAAATGCCCTAAGTTTAACTGTACCTGTAACACTCACCGGTATTTCATAAAGTATTGATTCAGGTGTCGGTTCAGAATCATCGGTTGTGTATCTGATCTCCAATCCTGGAAATGTAATATTTGCATGTAGTATTCCATTCTGAATGACAGCTCCCGGAGGTGGTATCCTGTAACTGAATCCTCCAAAGACATAATCCAGTCTTGGCAATTCATGTTGTCCGACAGAATTGGCAAAGATATTCCAGTCTTCATCAATGGTTTTGATCCTTTCATCGTTGTCTGTTATGGATCCCCATTCAGCCTGTCCCACCCATGCCCTTTCAGCTAAACCGAGCATCTTGGGCAGGTATAAATATTCCATCATCTCCTGTCCCTTAATGGTTTCGCTCCATAATTGTCCCTGTAAGCCGAGTATGTTTTTCTTTGCTTCGGGTTCCAGTCTTTCCATATCTTTAAAATCACTTCCCGGATCCAGGGGTTGCCCCGGGAAGCTGGTAAATGCTGATTTATAAATATCGAAGGGGACAAATTCAAATGCATTGCGTGTATTTACATATCCTCCCCAGTAAAGCCCTGGCTCTTCGGGATGATGGTTATATGCCATGTCGAAATAAAAATTTGTCACATTGCATAAAACGATAGGGTATCCTGCGTTTGCCAGTCTGTAACCCAGGTCGATATTATTACCGATACTGTTCCATACATACGGCACAACCTGACGCCCGATAAATTCCGGGTTGGGTACCCACTCTCTCCGGCCAGTCGATTTCATTGCCACTTCTTCCCAGCCTGCAGCAACCAGGTCATGTTCTTCAAATATCTTAACGATTCGTCCGAAAAAGTAAGCCTGCATATCCCTGACACTTCCTATTGAAGGATTATCACGGAGAAATTGAGCACATACAGGTGATCCTTCCCATACACCATGGGGTACTTCATCACCACCGGTATGAATGGTGGTTAACGTAACCCCTGCTTCTTTGTATATCTGAATAATTTCATCCACAACAACTTCATAAAAGCTGTAAACCGATTCTTTACAGACGCATACAACATTATCATCATAATTCTGGGCCGATGAATATCTTGATGAATCGGATGGATCAATGAGTCTGTACTTTTCATCTTCTTCTTCCAGTCCTTCCTCCGTTAAACGGTGGTAACGGGCTTCCATCGCCTTAATTGCTGCCCTGGCATGGCCCGGCATATTGATCTCCGGTATCACCTCAATATGATGTTCATCTGCAAAATGGAGAATCTCAATGAAATCCTCACGTGAAAGATACCCACTCCCGTATGAAGTTTCAGGATCCGGGAAGGGGCCCGAGCCATAAGCAGGCGGGAGACATTCCCTCTCTGTGCCTGAATGTCCGCGATACCCTCCAATTTCTGTTAACTCTGGTAATTCCCGGATCTCAAGCCGCCACCCTTCATCATCGGTAAGGTGCAGGTGCAGACGGTTCAGCTTATAAAACGACATAACCTCTATCATCTCAAGGATGGTACTCTTACTGTTAAAGTTCCTTGCCAGGTCCAGGTGCATCCCTCTGTATCCAAATGCAGGTGCATCAGAGATGGATACTGCATCAATCTCTATTTCAGGTTGTGCAGTGCTGTATATTTCAACAGGAACCAATGCCAATAAAGTCTGGATCCCATAAAACACACCTGCTGGATCAGTTCCGGTAATAATCACACCTCTCTCAGGTGAGGATTCCAGCTTGTATGCCTCACTGGTCTTTCCGTTCACTCCAAACTCATCAATTCTTAGAGCAATGATCCCCGGTGCACTTACAGAACTTTTCATCACCCCAGGTTTCCGGCCAAGCAGTTTTTCAAGTATTACAGCCAGCTGGCCGGCTTCACCCTCAAGACCTTCATCATAGTGGATCATTAATCCCTCTCCAAGCTTAACCTTTGTGTCATAACTGGATATTTCAACAGGTGAGGGAATAATCCTTTTTAACTGATCTTCATCAAGCAAAGTCGATGATCGATTTACTTCATATTGCCATTCCGGTGTTGGCATTGGTGTTTCACCCATAAATAGAAATACTTTCTCAAGATCCGGAAATGGTTTAATCGTGTAGTTTTTCACAGGAACACTTGCCAGTTCCTGATTATTTTTATCATAAAAAACAAAGAACAGCCCTTGTGGAGCACCAATCCTTTTAATGATCCAACCACTGCCATCGAACCTGATCGTGACAGTATCTCCGGGCATCAGTCTAAATCCATCTGCAGGTGTCATGCAAAAAAGGTCACCATTCACATGATCGATATTAATTTCTCCGGTGATCGAGCCCGGAATAATTGTTCTGGGTAACTGGTTAAAATAAAGAACCCACCCCGTACTGTCAAATTCATAC
>CAZGOR010000010.1:0-1183 GCA_964527875.1 uncultured Bacteroides sp.
TATCAGAATTATCTTGACATCCCTATCTGGTCTACTTTCTTCCCTTTTATTAAATGGATTTTCTGAATTAACTGACGATAATTATTTATAAATTCAACATTTTTCTTAAATGTTTTAAATGACAACCAATCCTGATACAACCGGCGGATTGATATCAGTCTGGGAAGAAGAGTATAAGGTTCATTCCGAGACTATTGATATCAGCGGAAAATTGAAATTTTATTGCCTCTGTGGTTATTTTTTTGAAATTGCCTCTCAACATGCCAACCACCTGCATTTTGGTTATAAAGATCTTGAACAGGCAAACAATTACTGGGTTCTTTCACGACTCCATGTCAAAGTATCTGAATATCCCGGATTGGACCAGAAGATCAAACTTGAAACCTGGCATAAAGGAGTAAATAAGCTATTTGGTTTGAGGGATTTCCGTATTTTGAATATTCATGGAAAGGTTTTAGCACTGGCTACCTCTGCCTGGCTTGTCCTTGATAAATCATCCGGCCGGCCGGTCAGGCCAGACAAATTTAAAGAACTTCTCAGTACCAAAGCAGACCATCATGCTATCATGGAATTACCTGATCGCATTGAACCTTTGGATAAATACGATGATACAAAAATCATAACACCAGGTTATACAGATCTAGACATCAATTACCATGTCAATGCCGGAATGTATATTGCCTGGATACAGGATCTTTATAGACCCGACATATACAATAAACATCAGATCTCCGAATTCCAGATCAACTATATGAGTGAAACTAAATATGAAGATAAGATCAGGATGTTGTTCGGGCATGAACCATCTGAAGAGGGTTTTATATCCAGAATTGAGGGCAGGAATGATAAAACAAATAACCCTGCATTTAGAGCTCTTGTGAAATGGACCAAGAAATGACTTATATGAAAACAACATTTTATCTTTTCCTGTTTATATCTTTTTTCACAGCATGTAAACAAAAATCTGAAAATGAATCCATCGGGCCATCCGGGATCACTCAACACGAATTTATTTTAATTCCCGGAGGCGAGTTCACAATGGGTTGTGAACCTGCACCGGACGATCCATATATTGATAACTATGCCCATCGGATTCACATAGATTCATTCTATATCGATAAAGTTGTAATACTGTATATTTCCGCCAGAGACTTCGCCCATACTGGGTCGATTTTAATGTGGG
>CAZGOR010000010.1:1283-26517 GCA_964527875.1 uncultured Bacteroides sp.
ACATCATCGATCTGTTCCATATCTTTCCGCCAGTTTTCAAAATATTCATTAATCTTTGCTCCCTGTTCCAGCATAGAAAGTTCCTGAACCTCCTGTAATATTGCCCTGAAATTTTTGTTAAGGAGTTTTTTCTGGTTGGGCCCGCCAAACTGATCAGCATAACCATCAGAAAAAATATAAAAAGTATTCCCTTTCTTCAGGTCAAGTGTATGATTTTTAAATGGATTCATGTTCTCGTGAATGGCCACAGGCATTTTATCACCTTTAATTTCAGTCAGTTCGCCATCCGAGATCAACCACAATGGATTATTAGCACCTGCAAACTGAAGCTTGTTCTTGCTAAAATCTATCAGACAAACGCACATATCCATTCCGTCCTTTACGTCACTTCCAATTGCAAGTTGCTTCAGGCTATTAATGATATTCTCCCTGAGACTGTTCAGTACCTGATCTGGCCGGGTGATATTTTTATTCAATATTATTTCATTTAACATACTGATACCCAACATACTCATAAATGCTCCCGGCACCCCGTGACCTGTACAATCAGCTGCAATAACCATTTGCTGGTGATCGATTTCTGCTACCCAGTAGAAATCACCACTTACAATATCACGTGGTTTATATAATACGAAATGATTGATCTTATCACTGAATAATTCAAGCGATGGTAAAAGTGCTGTTTGAATCCTTTTGGCATAATGAATACTATCTTCAATATGTTTTTTCTGGTAAGCAATCAAGTCCCGCTGACTTTCGGCAATTTCTTTTTGTCGTTGAATTTCATCTTTCTGTTGAAGTATCTGCCTGTTTTTTTCCTCAAGGGCAATATTTGCTTTCTTCTTGATTTTATATCCCCTGTAAATATAATATACTAGCCCTGATACCAGTATCAGTGCTATGACAGCAAAATATATCAATAACCGTTGTTTTTCGATCGCTTTCAGCTGTTCAAACATAATCACTTTTTGAGCTGCAATTAATGAATCCTGTTCGGCAATCTCTAAATCCTGCAGCTCAAGCTCTTCCTTTTTCTCTGCAATATCAAGATTCTGCTGTTTAACTGTTTCCTGCTGTTCCAGAATTGTGTTTTTCTGTGAGTTGATCTCTTTTTCCTGCCGGTTGAGAACAACAATCTTTTGCTCAAGAGTTTTTTGTTTCTGGTCAATTTCATGATTCAGATTCCTCAAATGTTCTTGTTGCTCCATGATTCTCTTTTCCTGCTCGGCAATCTGAAGCCGCTGAGAATCAATAACTGCTTGTTGTTGCCTGGTTATTTCCTTTTCCTCTTCAAGTGCTATATCTGTTATCTTGTATAACTCCTCCCAATCTTCCCTGGTTTTTACCGCCTGGGCAAGGAATAATTGAGATACTTTTAGCTTCTCTTCATTTAATCTTTGTTCATTCACCTCAAATCTCGGTTTATTATCAACCACAATGAAATTGAGCATTGATTCCCGGAATTCATAACCTTCAGAAATGACAAGGGTATTATTTCCATGTGTTCTTTCAAGTACCTGGTTGATCTTAAATCCTTCCTTGATATTCACATAAAGTACATGTGTTTTTTCAATGTCTTTGAGCTCCCTGAACAATAATACTTTAATTGGCTTTTGCTGGATAAATTGCCGTGTTTTTGCCATATTGTACAATTCCCAGTAAAACTCAGTGTCGGAACCAAGTATGCCGATCTTGAAATCTGCGTGACTCTGAATGCTGTCGTCCCATTCAACATATTTCGAAATATCCAGGATATACAATGCTCTGGTAGCATTGTCAAATTCTTGTTGCCCGGTAGCATAATAACAAAATCCGGAAAAAAGGAGCAGGTAAAATAGTTTTTTCATGGGAGTATAATTTTATCAATCTCATATAAAATTAATGTTTTTAATAATTACTTGTTAACGTGTTGTGCGATTAAATCAACGATATTGATAACTGGGAATTTTTAGAGCCGCACTTCCAATAGATATCTGGACGGCTCTACAAAAAAATTCTATGATTCAATCATGTAGTTCTTTTAATCGCATAATATGTTACTTGTTAATATAGCAGGCCGTTAATTGGTGAATTCTTGAGTTTGTAAATTCGTAAACTAGTAAACTGGTATATTAGTGAAAATGAGGTTATGACATAGCCCCTTATGCCCACATGGGGGTGTGAAAGAAAAGTCCGGTTGCTAACCGTATACATTCACCATCGATGTCGAATGATCCAGCCATACCAATAACCCAAATGCACCGAGAACTAAGAATTCATTGAGGCTGCAATTTTACAAGTGTCAGTGAATCAAAATGTTTTATCTGAACTAATTCTACCGTGTATTCTGAAGGACAGAAAACCATTTTGTAATGTTCCGTACTTTTTGCCCTATGCCAGTTTCATATGCCGCCTGTTAAACGCCCATACTCCGATAATAAAATACAATATTGTAAGAATCACGAGAGTACTAATATCCGGGAGTGTTTTTACCGGACTTTGACCCATCAACAATACCTTATTCAGGGCGTTCACAGAATGAGTTGCAGATAAAATACCATTTAGTTTAAATTCAAAATCATCGATACTGAAAAGTGTACCGCCACCGACCGGGAAAGCAGCTCCTGAAAAGAACATGAACAACAGCATCGGGAAGGTACCAATAATTGCAACATCTTTGATCGAACGGCAGACGGCTGCAAAGATCAGACTGAACGCGATAATTGACAAACAGGTTAAGAAAGATATGAGAACAAGATACCAAAATGTCCCGGGTATGATTTTGTAACCAAGTCCCATGGCTGTTAACAGCGCAAGCGTTACCGAAAACGCCGCTATAATAATCTGTAATACCGATACACCGGTTAAGAATTCCAATGCCGACAGATTTGATAGTTTTAATCTTTTTATAGTCTGTATTTCAGGTTCCCTGACAATAGCTGCCGAGGCTGAAAACATCATCATGATGATAGCCAGGATCAACATCCCCGGTACATATAATTCAAAGGTTGTTCTCTCGCCGGAATGCCCCAGTTGTGTTTCAACCCAGTTCACAGGCATTTCATATCCTGTGGAATTTATCAGGAACTGATTAAATAATTCCTCTGTCCATACAGCACCAATAATGTAACGCATATCTGTAATGTTACCAATCAGTTCGAAAGTGGCAGATTCATCAGGCCCTTGCGGATAGTTGACCAAAGAAGCAGTAAAGTTATCGGGAACAATTAGCAATACATCAACTTTTTCATCTCTCAGTTTTGAAATGGCATCTTCACGTTCATCTTCGACATAAAATCTTAAGATCATGTCTTCATATGAAAGTGCCTCCTTTTTAAGATACGCTATCAGGCTGTCACCAAGATTCATATTAAATGCTGGCATCGAAATTCCATTATCTTTATTTACAATCATTATATCATAATGCGGATTCTCGGATTCGATCATCAGATAATAAACAAAGATGAAAAAGGGTGCCAACAAAACCACGATTAAAAGGATCCAGTAATCACGGATTTGTTCTTTGAGACTCTTAATAAAAACATGATACCATTTCATTGCCTCAATTTCCTGCCCGTTAAGTAAATAAATACATCCTCCAGGGTATTTTCACGCATATTCATCTCACTTACTTTAATATTAGCTGATTCCAATACTTTATAGATCCCATAGACTTTTTCGATGAGATTCTTAGACTTAACAATCAATTTATCTTCAGATTTCAGAATTGTTATACCTTTTTGTTCAAGCTCTTTTATTGCATTTGATAATTTCAAATCATTTTCAGCCTGAACAGTAAGTTCCATTATATCCCCTTCCCCGATTGATTTTTTTAGTCCTCCAGGTGTATCAAGTTTTAAAAGCTTCCCTCTGTCAACAATTGCGACCCGTGTTGAAACCCGTTCTGCCTCATCCATATTATGTGTGGTAAACAGAACTGTTTTATCCTTTGCCGTACTGATAATAAACTCCCTTACCATCAGCCTGGATTGGGGATCAAGACCAGCCTCAGGTTCATCAAAAATAACAATCTCCGGATCATGTATTAAAGCCATTAGAACATTTAGCCTTCGTTGCATTCCACCCGATAATGTAACTGCCAGTTTATTTCTTTTTTCCTGAAGGCCAAGCCGGACAAGTAACTCGTCAGCCCTTAATCTGGCCACCTGTGTGGGGATATTGTACATTCTGGCTATGAAGACAAGTTGTTCATAACATGTAAGCTTGGGCCAAAGTATGATGTTCTGCGGACAAATGCCCACCTTTGAACGAATGTTTTTGTTACCAGCCTCCGAAATCCTAGTTCCGTCAATGAAGATATCACCATCGGTAGGACACAAAAGACCACATATCATACTAATAGTAGTTGTTTTTCCGGCTCCGTTTGGTCCCAGTAACCCGAATACCTCCCCTCTTCTGATCTCAAGTGATAATCCATCAACTGCTTTCAGATCACCATAGTATTTCTTTAGACCGAACACCCTGATCGCAATATCATTATTACCTGTTCCCATTGCATTACAACTTTGAATCTACTTCTGCTGAATTTAAAAATGAAAATTCTTATTACTTTGTCATATCTTGGATAAATATAAATAAAAATAAATTTATAAACATATCTGTAAGTTTTTAATAATTTATTAATTTTAAACGCTTTATGTGGTTTCAATGAAGTTGTTGATGGTAAATTCTTACTTTGTCGTCCTGAGAATCAGAGACTGTAAGGTAAAATAACCTAAGAATTAACAACTTTAAAAATTAAGCTACATTTCAGGTTAATTTAACTTTAATAATCATTTTTTAATTTTTCTTTCAGTTATATGAGAAAAACAGCTATTTCATCTTCGGCAATATCCATTATAGTACTTATTCTTGGATTACTTTTTATGCTCCATGATTTACCATACAGCAATTACATTTTATCAATCAGCCTGCTGCTCCTTTCTATTTCACTCATTATTTTTTACACCCTGGAAAAGCAGATTATGTATATTGCTGGTGCTTTATTCTGTATGCTTCCAATTTCAGGACTAATATTTACACAATTAAATATGCCGGGGGCTAAATTCCTTCTAACATTAGGGCTTGTGCTCTTCGCTGTTTTTTTCGTTCCATGGTTTGCTTTTAAGTGTTTTAAAAAATAGGTGTTCTGTACCTTTAATTTTGATAACCCTTCTGACAATTTAACAGACACTGCTGACAAAATATTTTTTTTTCATTTTTGGCATACTATATGTTTACATCCGCATGTTTTTATATTTTATTGATAAATATTTCCAATGAATATCAAAGATGTAAACTCTCTTGAAGAATTAAAGAGAGAAATCTCTCAAGAAGCCAGATCATTTTTACTCATTTATAAAAAGGGTTCTTTGATGAGCGATACTGCATTGAACAATATTATTCAGGTTTCAATGGATATTATGGATATGAGTTTATTTACAGTTGATGTGAACAGGGTAAAAGATGTTCATCCCGAGTATTCAGTTACCAGCGCGCCCACATTACTTGAATTTGAAAAGGGAAATATAAGAAACACTATTAAAGGTGCTCACGATCCGGGATTCTATAAAGCCCTGTTTGAAAATGCCCTTTATATAGCAAAAGCAGAAAAAGAAGGAAAACCTGTAAAAAGTGTTACCGTCTATTCCTCCCCAACCTGTTCATGGTGCAACACATTAAAAACATACCTGAGAAAAAATGGTATCAGATTCACCGATATTGATGTCAGTCGTGATCAGGCATCTGCACAGGAATTGGTTCGTCGTAGCGGTCACCAGGGAATACCACAAACTATCATTAACGGGGAAATTGTTGTTGGATTCGATAAGTCGAAAATCAATCGTTTACTCGGTATCGAAGGTTAAATATTAATACAGAAAATAAAACACATTTTACTAAAAATTAATACATTATGAAAGAATTACAGCCTATAAACCAGAATGTTCTTTTGGATTTATCTGAAAAGGTGAAAGAACAAAAATCATCAGGTGGTATTATCATCCCTGATACTGCAAAGGAAAAACCAAAGCTGGCTAAAGTTGTTGGTTTAAGCACCATAGAAAATGCCGAAATAGCAATAGGAGACACGGTATTATTCAAGGAATTTGCAGGTACAGAAACTGAATTTGAAGGAAAAACCTATCTGGTTATACCTTATGCTGACATACTGGCAAAAGTTGTTGAGACCGAGTCTATTTAATAAAAAATCCCGCCAGTGGCGGGATTTTTTATTATTATTCAGAATACGGCTCGTACTAACCGGAAACCATAATTTCTTTTTCCTTATACTTTTTACTTAAATTCGGGGAAGCTCCCATGGTTTGCGATAATGTGCCCTGATCATTTCATTGGCAGCATCATCATTAATAAAGGTATCATTATCAGCATCCCAATCAACTTTCCTTCCGGTTTTATAGGCAATATTCCCGATGTGTGCAAATTTTGCAATATAAGCACCTATTTCAATATCTGTATTTGGCTTTCCCCTGGTTTTCATACATTCCAGGAAATTCTTCACATGAAGATCCAACCCACTTGCATCACTGCTTCTACCCTGATCTGGAATAGCTTCCATTTTTGGTTTATCATCTGTTCCAATTTCAGGAATGACTTCCCAGCCGTTACGGTCAACAACAAGTGTCCCATATTCACCGATAAAAGCCACGCCGTGTCCGCGTCCATAAGGACCACCATAAATACCTATTGTGTGATCCCACAGCACACTAAAATCGCCAAAATCATAGACTGCCAGTAAGGTATCGGGAGTTTCCATAGCATCATTCGGAAATGCATATTTCCCTCCCGAAGCCATGATAGATTTTGGTTTATACTCGTTCATTCCATAAAGTGCATAATCCAATAGATGAACTCCCCAGTCGGTCATAAGCCCTCCTGCATAATCCCAGAACCATCGGAATGTAAAATGAAACCTGTTCTTGTTAAAGGGCCTTTTTGGTGCCGGGCCAAGCCAGAAATCATAATCCACACCTTCGGGAACAGGTTCATCGGGCAATATAGGAATTTCCCCTTTCCACCCAATGTAAGCCCATACTTTCACAGTCCTGATCCTCCCAAGCTTACCTGAATGTACATAATCCACAACATTTTTCCAGTGTGGGTCACTCCTCTGCCACTGTCCGACCTGTACCACTGTATTGTATTTCTTTGCCGCTTCGATCATAATATTACACTCCTCAATGGTATTGGCCAGGGGTTTTTCAACATAAACATCCTTGCCTGCTTCACAGGCATAAACCATAGGCAGACAATGCCAATGATCCGGAGTACCGATGATAACTGCATCAATATCTTTCATCTCAAGCATCTTTCTGAAATCGCCAAACAGCTTTGGTTTCTTCCCGGCTATTTCAAGTATTTCCGCTGCTCTTTTCTCAAGTACATTCCTATCAACATCACATATTGCATCACACTCAACACCAGGTTGTTTCAAAAAAGATTTCAGGTTTGAAAATCCCATACCATTGCAGCCGATCAGTCCAACAATTACTTTGTCGTTTGCTGATACATTTCTAATTGAAGCACTCAATGACCCCGGTATAGCTGAAGATAATCCAATTGCAGAAGTAGCAATCGCAGATTTTCTAATGAAGTTTCTTCTCGAAGTATTCATCTTTGTTTGTATTTAATTAATAACATATCTGTTAGTTCCGGAAACCTGACTTTTGCATCCGGAAGACCATTTTACTATATTTTTTGATTATTACAACTAATATATTGTTTTTATCCAAATATGACCAGAATATTTTGAATATTGTGCCAATAATTCTTTTAAACATTATTCAAATTTACTTCAGAAACCACAGTAATGTTAACTTTACACTAAATAAACTATCAAATTCCTTAAACATGAAAAAAATTGTTTTATTTATTCTTTTTGTTATTGCAACTATCAGTTCCTGCAAAGAAAAATCAAAAGAAATGTATGATCCTGATAATCCGTTTTTCAGTGCATACAATACCCCTTATGAAGTTCCTGACTTTAGTGCTATTAAAGAAGAACATTATCTGCCAGCTTATCAATATGCCATTGATATTCATAACGATGAAATATCTGAGATAATAGATAATCCGGAAGCTCCTGATTTCAGCAATACCATTGAAGCATTGGATCGGAGCGGGGCTATGATCCGGAAAATTGAACATGTATTCAACAATTTAAATTCCTCTGTCACCAGCGATAAACTTCAGGCCATTGCCAAAGAAAAAGCACCATTGCTTTCAGGACACAGTGATGATACCCGGTTAAATCCTGATCTGTTCAACAGGATCAGTGAAGTTTATGATAAAAAGGATTCATTTGAACTGACACCTGAGCAGCATATGCTCCTAGAAAAAACATATAAAGATTTTGTCAGGGGTGGAGCAAATCTGAGTCCGGAAGATCAGTCACGCCTAAGAGAAATCAATAAAGAACTTTCAGTTCTGACAATTAGCTTTGGTGAAAATGTACTTGCTGAAACCAATGATTATAAACTTGTAATCGAGAACAAGGAAGATCTCTCCGGGTTGCCTGAACCTGTCATTATGGCTGCAGCAGAAGCTGCAAAAGAAGCAGAATTGGACAGCAAATGGATCTTCACCGTACAGAAACCCAGCATGATTCCCTTCCTTCAATACTCTGATAAACGCGAGCTCAGGGAGAAAATATTTAAAGCATATATCAACCTTGCTAACAATAATAATGAATATGACAATAAAGAAAACATCACCAGGATTGTATCTCTGCGGCTTGAAAAAGCAAATTTGTTAGGTTACGATAATCATTCATGTTTTGTTCTGGAAGAAAATATGGCAAAGAATCCTGAGAATGTTTACGATCTTCTGAAGCAATTGTGGGATTATGGAATTAAAGTTGCCCGTGAAGAAACAGATGAGTTACAACAATATATTTACAAACAAGGAGATGATTTTAAATTACAGCCATGGGATTGGTGGTACTATGCTGAAAAAGTAAGGAAAGAAAAATATGATCTTGATGATGAGTTACTTCGCCCTTATTTTAAACTTGATAATGTGTTGCAGGGCGTGTTTAATGTCTGTAATCGTTTATACGGATTAAAATTAACTGAAAGACAAGATATTCCAAAATATCATGAGGATGTCAGAGTTTTTGAGGTCCTTGAATCTGACGGTACACATATTGGCATTCTATATATGGATTTTTTCCCGAGGTCGAGTAAAAGATCCGGGGCCTGGATGAGCAGCTTCCGGAAACAGGAAATAATAGATGGTAAAATCATCACCCCTGTCATTTCCACAGTTTTCAATTTTTCTAAACCCTCAGGAGATAATCCTGCACTATTGAGTTTTGATGAGGTAAGTACACTTTTTCATGAATTTGGTCATGCCCTCCACGGATTGCTTTCAAAATGCACCTACTACAAGCTTTCAGGCACCTCCGTATCAAGGGATTTTGTTGAACTTCCATCACAGATCATGGAAAACTGGGCACTGCATCCAGAAGTAATGAAAACCTATGCAGTACACTACGAAACGGGCGAAACAATACCTGCTGAACTAACTCGAAAAATTGAAAAATCAAGTCATTTTAACCAGGGATTCAAGACTGTTGAATACCTCGCAGCTTCATTTCTCGATATGGACTGGTATACACTTGAAAGTTCGTTTACCGGCAATGTTAATCAGTTCGAAAAAGAAGCTCTTGATGCCATCGGTTTAATACCAGAAATTGTTGTACGCTATAGGAGTACCTATTTTAACCATATCTTCAGTGGTGGTTATTCATCCGGATATTACAGCTATATCTGGGCAGAAGTGCTTGATTCCGATGCATTTGAAGCATTCAAAGAGACTTCATTATTTAACCCTGAAAAAGCAAGATCTTTCAGGCAAAATATACTTGAAAAAGGTGGTACAGAAGATCCCTTGACACTTTATATTCGTTTCAGGGGCAAAGAACCATCAATTGAGCCATTACTGGAAAAACGCGGATTGAAATAAAGATTACCACCTAAACCAGGGTAAAATCTTTTTTTATTTTCCTGCAACCCCGAAGATGATATATTGTCTTTATTGTTAAAATGACGAAATCATTAATTACAGAAACAATTATGAAAAAAATTTTTGCTGTTATCCTCGGTTTATCTATTACCGCATCTGTATTTAGCCAGGATCAGGAAATTCAGACCTTATTTGGTTATGGCACACGGATCAGTGGTTTCGGAGGGCCTTTCATGTCGTTTACCACGATCAATGGCGAGTTTGCCCATATGATGGGTGGTGGTGGTGGTGTCCTGCTTGGTGATTTCTTTCTGGGAGGTTATGGCGAAGGATTAACCAACTATATTGAGAATATTGAAGGTGGTGATAAAATTGAATTTAGTCATGGCGGATTCTGGACAGGATATTCATTGTTCGCTGTAAAACCAATACATCCTGCATTTTCATTACAGTTAGGATGGGGCGATATCTCCCTGAAAGATCAGGAAGGATATGAAAGCTATTATAATGATAATGTCTTTGTTGTTAATCCAACAGTTGAACTGGAAATGAACTTTACAAAATTTTTTCGTCTCAGTTTTGGTGGCCATTATCGCCTTGTTACAGGAGTAGATGCTTCCCTGTTATCCGGTCAGGATATGTCCGGACCCGGTGTATTTCTGGCTTTCAAATTTGGATGGTTCTAGTATATATGACTTCAAAATATTTTTAACAATTAAGCCAGAAGGTTCAGTTTAACATTCCCCATTTATGAATCACGGGGGTGTGTCACAACATAAAAAAAGGCTTAACCGCAAAGTGCACAAAGAATGCGCCAAGTTCTCAAAGGATTGATATCGAATCAGACACTTTTTGCACTCCCTGCCTGCGTGCCGAAATACTTCGGCAGGCAGATTTGCGAAAACTTAACGATCACTGCGGTTAAATATAGTTGTGACACACACCTGTGATATTTTCAAAACATATCAATGAAAAGATTATCTTAGCTGTTATTAAATTTCTATATTCCTGAATTTAGATGAGGAAAATATATGATTTTATTATCATCGGTTCAGGATTCGGCGGCAGTGTTGCAGCTCTCCGCTTAGTTGAAAAAGGCTATTCAGTTCTTGTTATTGAAAAGGGGAAACGATATCGTTCTGAAGATTTTCCCAGGTCTAACTGAAATCTGAGAAAATATCTCTGTGTTCCTGCTTTACGTTTTTTGGTTTCCAAAAACTGACATTTTACCGCCAGATAAGCATCCTTTCAAAAGTAGTAGTAGGAGGCGGAAGCCTCGTTTATGCAAATATTCTGATCGTTCAATCATACAGAGTAATCCTGGTGTGAATCCAAGTTTAAGTATACTGGCTATTGCTGAATTTATTATGGATCAGATCCCCGAAAAAGCCGGTCATAACCACACCAATCTCGAAAAATTAATACAAAATAAAAAGTCCATCATAGATGAACCAACAAGAATTAAAAAATCTGAATGAAAGACAAAAAGCTTTTTTCCTGACCGGAAAAACTCTTGATGTGAAGTTTCGCATCAATACGTTAAAAAAAATTAAGGAACTGATCACCTGCAATGAATCCACAATCTTTAACGCTTTAAAAGAGGATCTGGGTAAATCTCCTTTTGAATCATTTGCCAGTGAAACCGGTGTAGTC
Organism: uncultured Bacteroides sp.; assembly: GCA_964527875.1. Classification (GTDB taxonomy): domain Bacteria; phylum Bacteroidota; class Bacteroidia; order Bacteroidales; family SM23-62; genus LJUQ01. Next base: position 12,900 of record CAZGOR010000010.1, read on the forward strand.
CTTCAGGAATTAAACATGATCATAAGGAATCTTCACAAATGGTCGCGTAATAAAAGAGTTTATACACCATTGGTACATTTCATAGCCCGGAGTTATTATCGTTTTGAGCCTTATGGGAGGGTTTTAATAATATCACCATGGAATTATCCTTTCCAGTTATTAATGAATCCTCTGATCGGCGCTTTGGCAGCGGGCAATTGTATTGTTGCAAAACCTTCACGCTCAGCGGTCCATACAAGTGAAGTCTTAATTAACATGATAAATGATCATTTTAATCCGGAACATATTCATCTGATCAGAGGTGGACAAGAAGTGAATCAGTGGCTACTCAAGGAAAAATATGATTATATCTTTTTTACAGGCAGTTCAGAAACCGGAAAAAAGGTTATGAAATCTGCAGCAGAAACACTCACTCCTGTCTCACTTGAACTGGGTGGTAAATGTCCTGTCATTGTTACCAAAGATATTAATATCAAGCTAGCTGCCAAAAGGATCTTGTGGGGAAAAATGCTTAATGCCGGCCAAACATGTATTGCACCCGATTATGTGCTTGTACATGCTGGTATAAAAGACGATTTATTATCTGAAATGAAATCCTGCCTATTGAAAACCTATGGTTCTGATCCCGATAAGAGTCCTGACTTCTGCAGAATCATAGACTCTCATAACGTTAAGCGTATCCAATCATATCTTACAAACGTAAATATCATTCATGGTGGTAAAACAGATGTGGAAAAACGTTATGTAAGCCCTGCCCTAATTGATATGGTTTCTCCAGATGATCTGATCATGAAAGAAGAGATCTTCGGACCGCTGCTGCCTGTCATATCGTTTAATCAGCTTGATGAAGCCATCGAACTAATTACAAAGTTACCAAACCCTCTTGCTATTTATATCTTCACCAATTCAACTTCTGTCAAAAAACAGGTTGTAACTAAAACACAGTCAGGTGCTGTATGCATTAATGAAACCGTTGCCTATTTTATTAATCCATATCTTCCATTCGGCGGAATCGGGAAAAGCGGGACGGGAAGGTATCACGGACGGTTCAGTTTTGAATCATTCAGTTATAGAAGATCTTTCATGAACAAATCAAATTTAATCGATTTTCCTGTCAGATACCCTCCCTATAAAAACAAGATTAATCTTCTAAGATTATTTATCCGATAATAAAACAAACAGATTTGAAATATAACCGGATAAGAGTTTTAATTTTGTCTTTTTCATAAAGATGCATTTCATCTTTTTACTCAATGATTAACATTCTATGAGTGAAGAAGGCCGGGTTATAAAAACAACCGGGAATACATATACCATTTTTACTTCAGAGATGGAGAAAATGGAATGTAAACTTGCAGGCCGTTACCGTCTGGAAGACCTTAAAAGCACCAATCCAGTCGTTGTGGGAGATATGGTTTTATTTGAACGTATTGCCGCTGAAGAACAAGGCAGAATTATCGATGTACTGGAAAGAAAAAACTATATTATCAGAAAATCTTCAAATCTTTCAAAAACCTATCAGGTGGTTGCAGCAAATATTGATCAACTTATTCTGATGGCAACAATTGCCTATCCAAAGACCTATCCCGAATTTATAGACCGTTATCTTGTCACAGCCGAAGCGTATAGTATTCCTGCCATTCTTGTATTTAACAAAACTGATCTTTATAATCAAAAACAACTCGATGAACTGAAAGAATTAATGAATGTTTATACTAAGATCGGCTACCCTTGTTATGCTATTTCTTCGTTAAACAAAAATCATCTAAGTAACCTTGAAAAATTATTTGAAGATAAAATAACGCTGATTTCGGGGAACTCCGGCGTGGGTAAATCTACATTGATCAATGCTCTTTTTCCTGGCCTTAATCTAAAAACGCAGGAAATTTCTGATCACCATCAAAAAGGAAAACATACAACCGCGTTTGTTGAAATGTTTCCATTACCTGGTAGTGGCTATGTCATTGATACTCCAGGTATTAAAGGTTTTGGGATCATAGATATGGAAAATGAGCCTCTTTTCCATTATTTTCCGGAATTTTTCAGGATCTCAAAAGATTGCAAATATCATAATTGTATCCATGTGAATGAGCCCGATTGTGCTGTCATAGATGCTCTTGAAAAAGGTGGAATCGCTTTGTCAAGATACAACAGCTACCTCAGCCTTCTGGAGGAACAGAAAGATACAAGTAAATACCGAAAATAATTACAGGAATTTTTGAAGTTTATAACTTTTAAAATTCTATTTGTCTCTAATTTTAATATTTTAGCCAAATAATTGGAGAAGTTATTGTTTTCAAATAAACGTACTATCATCTAAACCAGTTGATCAGAAGGATATGAAAAGGACTTTTTTCATAATATTAATCAGTGTTTTCATTTTTATTGCTGTAAATACTTTATTCTATATCAATATCTATAAAAATCAACTGGATTTCCAAACCGGGTTACTATCCCAACAGATCAGGATTTGTGGCAATACCATTGAACAAAATGGTCTTCGTTTCGAGAATGAAGTTAATTATATTCTTTATTCAGAAAATATTGCACAACTTTTCAAGGAAACTGATACGAAAGAAGTGGGGTGGAAAAATCTTGAATTATTCTATGCTAAATACCAACAGCTGATCAAGAAAATCAATGTCTTTGATAATCAAAAACATGTATACAGCTTAATCCTTGACAACAAAAATAATTTTGTTTCTGATTTTTATGAATCTCAACAACAGATTCCTCTCCTCGACAGAGATAAGCTCTATACAGAAAATGGAAATTACTATTTTGCTGTTCCTGTATTCAAGAATAATGTTGTACAATCGAATATTATCATTGAAATGGATTTCATACAGTATATCGGAACTGTTTTCGATCAGTACAAGATTGAGAATACATTATGGCAATGGATGATGACGAATGAAGGGGAAATCGTTTCAACATTTGGAAATGATCTGTTGGTCGATATAAAGGATCTTGAAAAGATATCTGAAGATGTTATACAGGGAAAAGAAGGTTCACTTGTTCACACCATCAATATTAATGGAGAGCCTGTCAAATCGGTTTCTGTCTATTATCCCACACGACTGATCCGCAGGGATCTGGGTATTGTTTTTTCAATCAAGACAGATCTTTTTCTACAGTCCATATATCTTAAAATCATTCTTATAACCATTGCCAGTTTGATATTGATGATCCTTATCCTGTATATCAATTTCAGGATCATAAAGGTAAAATCAACAGAAGCACATAGATATGAAACTTCTGAAAAGGCATTAAGGGAATCCATCAATCATTTACCCGTTGGATTGATCATTATCAATCCTGATCAATCCATCCGGATCATCAATAAAGCTGCTTCAGAATTGTTACTGCTTGATAAAGAAAAAGATTATACAGGAGAAAAGATCACACAAGTTTTACAGGATGATCTGGATAAACAAGCCGAGCAAATATACCATATGGCATTTGGTGAAGGCAATAAATTCATTGCAAGCAATCAGACCCATGAGAACATTTTATTCAAGCAGGAATTTTTTACTGATATTAATAAACACCAGATCAGAATTTTAGTGATCCTTGACATCACTTCATTTGAAAAAGCGAAAAAACTTAACACGCTTGCATACCTTGCTAAATCAGATCTGATTAAAAAGATGAGCCATGAGATCAGGACACCTCTGGATGAAATAAGAAAAACATTCAACTCTCTTTCCATCAGTAAAATCTCCGCAGAACAAAAAGAGCATCTGCAAACTATACAAAGATCGATCGATTTGCTTGAAAATCTGATTACAGCCATCACTGATTTTTCCAGGATTGAAGCCGGAGAAATCGCATTTGAAAAGATCCCTTACAGGCTTAGAGATGAAATAAATCTGGCTATTGAACCATTAAAGCCTCATGCTGCAAACAAGAATATTAGCATTATCACCAAAATCCGGAGTGATGTTCCGGATAAAGTTATCGGTGATCCATTCAGACTGCGCCAGGTTGTTTCCCAGCTGCTTGAAACAGCAATTGATCATACTGATGAAGGCAGAATACTATTAAGCACAGAATTGATTGAGCATATTTATAATACCTGCAGGATAAAGTTTCAGATCGAAGATACCGGACAAGCAATTTCAGTGGATTTATTGGATCAGTATTTAACCAATGCTGATTATCATGATCCACAGGCCGACAATGAACTTGGTGATACTGGTTTGAAACTATTCATTACAAAACAACAAATTGAGATGATGCGAGGGCATCTTAAAATAGAAAGTCCCTCTTCAATTACCACAAATCCTGATTTCCCCGGAATGAAATATTCATTTTCCATAGAAATCATCCCTGATGAAATTTCTGGAAAGGAGCTTAATTATGAATCAATCCAAGAACTAAAGGATATCCAGGTGCTTGTTCTCAGCCAGATCAATGACCCTCAAAATATAAGTCTTACCTTTCTCGAAAAAACCGGAATGAATATCAAACAAAGAATATACAGGAACGATGATCTTGATTCGATCGTTCAATACATTAAGGAAAATGCTTCCTCCTTTCATATGTTGATCATAATTGATAAACCTGATTACGACGGATTTGTGCTGGCACAGAAATTATTTGAAGAAAATCTGACAGGCAAATTACTATTTCTTATTATTAGTTCAAATCCGCTCCCGGGTAATTTACAGCGTTCAAAGAATTATCAGATTGATTATTACCTTACAGAACCAATTGAAAGCAGAATCTTCTCTGAGATTATCAGGGATCATTTTAAAGGACTCCCTGAAGAATCTGTCAAGCACTTACCCGCGGGTGTAAAAATCAATGAACGCATAGAAATCCTGCTTGTTGAGGATAACCTTTATAACAGGAAAGTGAACCAGGCATTATTTAAAAGTCTCGGTTTTGAAATTGATATTGCAAAAAACGGGAATGATGCTATAGCCATGATAAAAGAAAAAAAATATGATGTCATTTTTATGGATCTGTTAATGCCGGGAAAAGATGGTCTTGAAACTACTGCTGAAATTCGTGAACAGGGCTTCACCATGCCGATTATCGCACTCACAGCTGTTGAAAAAAATAATACAAAACAGCAGGCTCATCAGGCAGGAATCAATGAATACCTTATAAAACCTGCTACTACCGAGATGTTCAGAAAAGTACTTTTGAACTATTTTGCCGAGTCTGCATGATCTGGTAAATGGTCATTCTCTTATAATGTTAACCGGGATCAGACTATCCTGATAGAATCCGTTGTATCTATTTTTCTTAAAATGTACCAGGATATTGATATTGAAACATTTATCGAAAAATCTTCAGAAATCCCGGTCCTTGATGTGAGAACACCTGACGAATACTTAAAGGGCCATATTCCTGGAGCAATTAATTTTCCACTGTTCAGCAATAAGGAAAGAAAAATAATTGGTACAACATATAGTCAAAAAGGCCGTGATGCATCTATTACAAAAGGACTCGAATGTACAGGTCCGAAACTAAAAAGTTTTGTTGCCCGTGCATTTGATCTGAAAAAACATAATCAACTCCTGGTTCATTGCTGGAGAGGTGGTTTAAGAAGCTCAAGTATGGCATGGCTGTTTGATACTGCCGGCATCAAAACATATGTCCTTAAAGGGGGATATAAAACATTCCGGCAGTTTGCACTGAAATATTTTCAGACACCGTTTAAACTTCTGGCGATCGGGGGAATGACCGGAAGTGGCAAAACGGAAGTGCTCCGTCATCTTCAAAATATCAATCAACAAGTTCTTGACCTGGAAGATTTCGCCCACCATAAAGGTTCCGCCTTCGGTTCACTTGGACAAACTGAACAAACCACCAATGAACAGTTTGAAAACAATATTTTTAACCGGCTATATACATTCAACCCTGATGAAATCATATGGATTGAGGACGAGAGCCAGAATATTGGTCGGAATCTTATTCCCAAAGAATTATTTGAACAAATCCTTAATGCAAATCTGATCTTCATTGATGTGAACATCAAAGAAAGAATCACAAGGCTAGTCAGAGAATATTCAATGTTTGACAGGGATATGCTGAAAGCATGTATTGCAAAAATCTCCAAACGCCTTGGAGGATTAAACACAAAAAATGCATATGAAGCTCTTGAAAATAAAGATTTTCATAAAGTCGCAGAAATCATGCTAAAATATTATGACAAAACTTATTTGTATAGTTTGAACAAACATGACCCATCTAAAATCCATTATTTAAAAACCAGTACTGAGCAGCTGCCTGTAACAATCGATAAAATTCTTAAGTTATCCAAAGAATTAAATATTTAATTCTTTTTTTTAGATTCATTAATCCCAATAATTTTATAGAGTTTATCGGAAGGCCGTATTGTCTGGTCTAAAGGTATACTGAAGTATTCTCCTTTATAAACTTCTTTCACCGGTCCGCGGTCACCATGGATTTCTTTAATAACCGTCTGAATAACGCCTGTAGTAGGTCCGATAATGATTGCCTCATCTCCCACTCTCAGATCATCGTTTTCCAGAAGGAATTCACCCACCTTTATACGGGAATAATAATTTATACCTTTTGCGATATATTTTTTTCTTTTGGTCGCAACTGATCCATACCTCTTACTCCATTCTCCTGTTTTTCTTCCCAGGTAATATCCATTCCAGAATCCACGGTTAAATACTTCAGCCAGTCTTGTTTCCCACTCTTTCACTCTCGATCTGGTATACGTCTTTGATAAACAAGCTTCAATGGCTTCAGCATAACAGGAAGTAACTGTTTTAACATATTCAGGTGAACGTGCTCTCCCTTCAATTTTAAGAATAGCAATTCCAGCAGCAAGAATTTTATCAATAAATGAAATGGTACACAGATCTTTTGGTGACATAATATACTCATTATCAATTTCCAATTCCTGACCTGTTTCCTTATCCGAGACGATATATGCCCTTCTGCAGGCCTGAAGACACGCTCCCCGATTTGCTGAATGATTATACTGATGCAGGCTGAGGTAACAAATTCCTGATATAGCCATACAGAAAGCACCATGAATAAAAAGTTCAATTCTGACCCGTTCTCCTGAAGGACCTTTGATGTCCTGATCTTTAATTGACTTTACAATTCTTTCAATCTTTTCAAGTGAAAGTTCTCTGGCAAGTACAACAACATCGGCATAATTTGCATAAAACTTTAACGATTGGATATTGCTGATATTCAGTTGCGTAGATAAATGTGTCTCAATCCCTGCTTCTTTTGCAAGAAGGATTGTTGACTGATCTGAAGCAATAACAGCATTGATTCCGGCCTGTTTAGCCCTGATAATGATCTCATTGATGTAATCAAGCTCATCATCATAAATAATGGTATTTGCTGCAAGGTAGGTTTTAATGTTATGTTTTCGTGCAATAGATACTATTTCAGGAAAATCATCAACATTAAAATTATAAGAAGAACGGGAACGCATGTTTAATTTTTCAACACCGAAATAAACCGAATCAGCACCTCCCTGGATTGCCGCCATCAAGGATTCATAGGATCCTGCAGGTGCCATCAATTCAATATCTTTTCTTTTCACAGTTATGAATAAGTATATTTAACAGGTACTTTTCAGAACTGAATCCCGTTCGAAGCAATTCATTTTCTGAGGACAATCCGTATGGTTGTGCCCTTAACATGATCTGACTGATGAACAAATATCTTTCCGGAATGATATTGTTCTATGATTCTTTCAGCAAGAGTCAGACCAAGTCCCCATCCTCTTTGTTTTGTTGTATAGCCGGGTTTAAATATGGTTTTAAATTTTGATTTTGGGATTCCTTTGCCATTGTCATGGACATTTATATATAATACCTGCGTATTGTCTTTAACATTAATCTGTATGATTCCATTCCCATCCATAGCATCAGCTGAATTCTTACACAGATTTTCAATAACCCACTCAAATAAGGAGCTATTTAAAGGAACAAAGATCTCATCTTCATCACAAATAAGCTGATATTGAATCTTACCAGGTGTTCTTGATTTCAGGTATTCTAAGGTTTCTTTAAGAACCTGAATGATATTGTTCTTTTTCAAAACCGGCTTTGATCCGATTTTCGAAAACCGTTCAGTAATTTTTTCAAGACGGTTGACATCCTTTTCCAGTTCTTTTACCATCTCCTTATCAGGATCCTTTTCTTTCATGAGTTCAGCCCAGGCCATTAATGCTGAGGTCGGAGTTCCTAACTGATGGGCTGTTTCCTTTGATAAACCCACCCACACCTGATTCTGCTCAGCTTTTCTTGATTCACTGAAAGCAAAATAAGCAACCATAACAAATAAAACAATAACTGCCAGTTGAATATAAGGATAATAGGCCAGTTTGGTAAGAAGGGTTGAATTCCTGTAGTAAATATAGTTTTCTGCACCATCTCCGAGATCCATCAGTATAGGTTCATTTTCATCTTTCATTTTTTCGAGTTGTCTCCTGAGGTATTCCGGATTTGAAATTCTGGTTGAATCAAGGTTACGACTGGTAATAATATTTTCATCCTGATCAACCCACATTACCGGGATCGTTTCATTATTCGTGATTACATCCAAAAGAAAATCCAAATCCTGGTTATGAATACTGGGATCTGCCAAACGTTTAGTGGCTTCCGCCCAGAGTTTTACTTTCTTCTGCTCTTCAACAGCCAACGTATTTACCAATCGATTGGTATACCATAAGGAGCCAACTCCAATAAAAACTGCAAATAGCAAAAGGAAAAATTTCCATTGCTGTTTTCTGTAATATAAATCCATATTATTTTTTGTTTTTGTTTTTCTTTTTCTTTTGTTGCTGTTCTTCTGTAGTATCTTCTTCATCTTCCCATTCGATAATAAATCTCTGTTTATCTGGTTTGTTTCTCTCAAGAGTATCCTTACCTGGAAAGTCATAATCCTCCCATTCCAGAATAAAATCAAGGTTATTTGTATCCTGTTGTTTTTCAGCTATCGTGTCATCTCTTAATATTCCAAACTCTTCTTTAAGTATTGTCTTCAATTCATTTTTTTCATCATCCAGTCTGTCTTTCAACGACTGCATTGCTTCTTTCCTGTCATAACTGATTTTATAATCATCAGGTTTTCCTTCGATGGTCAGGAAAACCCTTGTCCGTCCAAGTCCATCATCCTGTATGATATGCTCTTCAAATTTAAGTTCCTTTTTTCGTTGCTTTTTTATTAATAAATCAGAAAGATCAAGATTGACCTTGTACCTAAAAAAGTTGTTAAAACCATGTGTTCCCGAACCAGAAACATTAAGTGCTGAGGAATAAATATCCATTCGCGGAATGATTACTTCACTTTGCCTTATAAAGATACGATTCTTTAGTGTAGAAAATTTAATGTGCTCGAGTTCTTCAACCTCTATAAATTTGGATAAACCAAGCATAGGCTCAAAATGAATCAGTTCTCCATTTTCAATTTCCACATCACTTTCGGCAATAATTGTTTCTTTCCTGATCTTGAATTGCCGATCGAATCCCGAATAAAAATCCACTTCACCTGATAATCTACCATTTAAATGTTTATCCTGAATAAATACCTGCCCAAAATTATTGAAAGACTTAAATAACTTTTTAATATCTAGACGTTTAACCTTTGAACTGACCCTTATCATATAACCCGTTTGATCATCCTGCTCAATAAATCCATTTCCCTGCATAACACCTTCCATGGCCGAAAAATTAAATGAATCAAACAATAACCATCCCGGCTTGTATTTAATATCGCCCCGTACATTCTCTGCTTCAAAGTCTTTATAATGAAAATAATCAACCCAGATCCTGCTATCAAGATAAATTCTGTCCGGTAAAATGTCCTTACCAGTGTCTTTATCAGCTTCAGGATTTTTTTTAAACAAGCTATCCAATATTAAATCAGGTGAATAGATATCCATATCCAACCATAGATTTCCATTTTTTGTTAAAACATATTCAAAGAAATTATCCACCCTTCCTGAAATATTTAAATTATTGTCTGAGATTACTAAACTTAAATTATTTAATTGCAAATAATTATGAAAAATCAATGATCCATTTATTTGATCAAATGTCAATGGATTTTGAACCAGTTTGAATTGAACATTTTCAGGAATTACAATACCATTAAATTGCCAATTCATAATATTTTCCTTATTTATTCTGAAAAGACTATCCTGAGGTCCTTTAATGTTCATCTGAATCATCAAAGATCCGTCACAATATTCCAGTTTTTCTGTATTGAAATATGGCAGTATATCTGTAAGCTCCAGTTTAGCCTTAATCTGATAATTAATATCCGGTTCGATCAGATTTTTCATTTTCAGAGTTCCTCCAAGCCTGGAATTTTCACTCTCGATATTAAGTTTCCCGATTGTGATTTCAGTTGTTCTGGCATGATGTTGAGCTCCATTTGTAAATTGGCCGGTCAGCGCTAAATTTTCATATTTTTCCCCAATTCGGTGATTATAAAATGAGCCATTCTTAACAGAGAAATCTGCTATTACTCCCGGCATTTCCATATTTGAATAAAAGCCAGAAATATGAGCATTAAAATTCAATATGCCGGTTGTTTTGTATTTCGATAAGATTGTAGTTGGCTTACTTAATGGAAAATTCTTTATCAGGTTTTCTAAATTCAGATCCTTTCCAGTAACAACCATATCCATCAATATTCTTTCATCCCATTCAGCAATTCCCTCAACTGTGAATCCCAATTGTTCTATTAGAAGATCACTGCTTAAAATCTTATAACTTTTTCCAATGACGTGAATACTTGACCGCAGTAAAACTTCTTTATTAGATAAATAATCAAAACCATCTGAATTGTAATCAATTATATTTCCTTCCAGTGAAAAATTCAATTGGTAATCCTTTTTAACCAGATTGCCCTGTAGTATAAATTTGCTGATTTTGGCCAGGAGATTTGTTTTCTTAGCCAGGTTAAACTTCTTCAAATAAATATCAGATGCTTTTACATGCTTTAATTCAATTCTGAAAGCAGAAGTATCATCAGCCTGTACGGATTTCCAGAATTTAAAATTACCTGATCCATATTGATCATTAAGAATATTAAGGATCCCGTTATCAACATGTACTTCTTCTATGATATACTGTTTTTTCAACAGTTTTATAAGATTCATCTGAATGAAGAGGTCTTTTGCATAAAGCAAAGTATCAGTATTGATACTGACGAATTGATTTTGTTCAAAATCCGGAACTGATTTAATATATACATCTCTGAGTCTGATAGTTGCATCAGGAAATTTTCTTATAAGGGTAAAGGATATTTTACTTGTTGAAACTGGTATTCTAATGTGTTTATTTAATTCATTAACAGCATAATAAGCAATTTTATCTTCATATATCATAGAAATAATCACAAATGCTGTCAAAATGCAGACTATAAAAAGTAAAGTGATAATCAATATTTTCCGAATAATTTTCAAAGCCCTGATCATTAAATAATAAACGTTAGCAAACCAGGAAAATATATGGATGGAAGGAAAAATTCATGAGCTGTGTGGCAATATTCCAATATAAATATTTCAATTAATCAGGAACTGGCAATGAACTCCTGGTTTTAGTTCTATGGGATTTTGCCCGTATTTAAAGACTCGTGCGTTTTTTCGGCCAATGAATTTTATTTTATCCATTTCAATCAGGAACATAGTTCCTTCCCTGAGTCCGATAACATGTGCATCCCTATTCACTTCTATATATTCCTCAATCCTCATTTCCCTGTTTTCTCCTGCATGTCCCCGGGGATTCGCATCCAGATAATGCGGATTAATCTGAAAGGGAATAAGATTTAAAGCTTCAAATGATTCAGGTTGAACGATTGGCATATCATTGGTTGTAGAAATGGTCGGACAGGCAATATTAGCCCCCGCACTCCATCCTATAAAAGGTGTGCCGGAAAATACTTTATTCCGGATTGGTTCAATTAAATTATAATCCTGTATGAGTTTCAGCAACTGGAATGTATTTCCTCCTCCAATCACAATGGCTTCTGATGATTCAACAGCTTTAACCGGATCTGTGAAATGATGTATCGATGCTATGTCATGACCTATTTCATTAAATCTGTTTTTTACTCGCATTTCATAATTATCAAACGAAATAGTAACTCCCGCATAAGGAATGAAAAGGGCAGAAACTTGAGTTTTACCAAGGAAATCTTTTATCTGTTGCTTCGGGTGGTCAAGGTATGCCTCTCCCGCATTGGTGGAATTGCTAATCAACAATAATCTCATTTGCTGTCTGTTTTTGATTGCTCAAAATTAACAAAACAGACAGATATCACAATAAAAAGGCTGCCTGTCAGAAGCCTTTAATGATCGGTTGTTTTAAATTTTACGAAGTGACAACACGGCAAAAAAGTTCAGGCAGCCAGCTGGTCATATATATGATGGGAAATAATTAACTAGAAAGAAAAAAGGATTAAACCCACGTTTATAGGGTATATTTCAGGACCGGTATCTGGCTTAAACACCGGTACCATACCATAATTGGCATAAACCTTAATGAATTTATATCCTGCCCTGAAAGTTAGAGCATACCTTAAAGGCGATAAATTCAGATCATCTTTGATTTTTGATCTTTCTTTTGATCCTCCGGAAATATATTTTGTTTTTGTATTTGAGTGAAGCTTTAATCCCCCTATGACACCAAAAGAGACAAAACCTTTCTTACTCTGTCCAAACTGAAATTCAAGCAACAACGGTAGTGTCAGATAGGTAGTATTTAACTTTGACTTTTCATATCTAATCCCATCAGGAGGATATACAGGGCCGATATTACCGACAGAATCCTTGGCAATGCTGTTATTCATGTCAAAATAATAGTTGTTCCATTCAAATCCCAAACCTGTTATCCAGCCGGATCCACGAGACATTGGTAAACTATATTGAATGAAATTGATATTGGTATTCCATGATTTTGCCGTATTAATATCAAGAAAGTCATTTTCAGGTTTGGTTCCCGCGAATCTGAAATCCCTGTCAAGAAAATTGTTCATTCCAAGTTCATATCCGGCCCAATGCCCTTTAAACTTCGATGTCTTCCTTGTTTTCCAATCATGGTTATTAGAATCATCCAGATCTGCAATCTCAACCTTGGTGCCTTTATCTGTTTCTATTATTGTAACACCTTTCTTACCAATCTTTATCTTTACTGTATCTTCTTCCTCATTTACATTAACAATTACATCATCATCTAAAACCCTGATATCAGTCTTGTCATCGTTTTCAGCTATAGTAACGATGTTTTTCTTCCCGACTTTTATTGCTGTAGTATCCTGTTCCTGAGAAAATACATTATGAATGAAAACCAGGATAATGATAAAACTAAATATCTTTTTCATTGCTGTCAATTTTTATTATTTCTGATTATAGGACGTTCAGGAAGTAAAAAAAGTTACTGGGTACTATCATTGCTTTTTAATGGGAGAGAAAAACCAATCAGAGGAGTTTCAACGATAATTCTTTTAATTGAACCATTCTTATTAATTTCCCTGTTCAGTTTATAATTACTTTCTGATATTTTATCAAGGCCGTTAAAACCGGCATAAGCCAGATCCCATAAAGTCAAATGATCTTCTTGTTGATCATCAGTCTTCTGAATAAAATCTTTTATCAGGC
>CAZGOR010000011.1:0-25336 GCA_964527875.1 uncultured Bacteroides sp.
CAAAAAAATCGATATTCCAGGCATAAATCTCAGATAATTCGATTGCCAGCATCTGATCAAGCTTGCTTTCAAGCATACTCATCCATAGTGAGGAGTGGATCTCTCCTGACACTTCCCTTGTCACTACCTGTAATTCTTTTTCCTGTCTCAATACCCTGGCAGAATCTGTCAGGTCGATCATGAAAAATTCAACAGGTGTATGTTCATAAACAAAATACAGTACTTTTTCTGAACTGTCTCTTGAGCAGAAAAATTTGTAAGGATTGCCATAACGGACTTTTCTCAGATTAAAAATTCCTTCAGAAGCATTGACCATCTCGTTTATTGTCCGGAGACTAACACCATGGTTTTGCAGGAGTGATGACAAGTTCTGATCCTTCCTGATACGGCCGCTATGAATAACGAATGAATCGATGGGCAGTCCATATTCCCTGATGACAACCGGGATATTTTGAACGGTATCGTAATACTCGATCAGGATTCCTTCCTGTCCGGAATAGCGATCTTTGAAGAAAAAGATCAGAACGACCAGCAAGGCCAGTACCAATGGAATGAAAATACTTATGGAATATTTTTTCTTCAAGTGCTGAAAGAACTAATATAAAGTACTATATGAACGATTTTTGTATTGATACGAAATTAAGCTTGCAAGCGGTATTCCTGATCTAAAGTACTATATTGACGATTTTCCCGGGAACAATGATTACTTTCCGGGGAGTTTTGCCATCAAGCCATTTTTGCGCTTTCTCGTGTGTGAGCACCGCTTTTTCAATCTCCTCATTGACAAGGTTCAAGGGCAATTCTATCCTGAATCTCAGCTTACCATTGAAGGAAACCGGGTATTCATATACTCTTTTAATAAGATAATCTTCATTATAAATGGGCCAGGATTGATCGGATACGGAAGGAGTATATCCGAGTGATTCCCAGAGTTCTTCGCCCAGGTGCGGGGCAAAAACTGAGAGAACAAGTGTAAAAGTCTCAGCAGTTTTGCGGGTGACTTTCCCCTTTTTAAAGCACAGGTTGGTAAAGATCATCATCTGGGCGATGGCAGTATTAAACCGCAGGCCTTCAATATCATTCTGTGTTTTTTTTATGGTCTGATGAAGAGATTTCAGAATTTCACTGTCTTCTGTATCATCATCCGTGATGTTTTCCGGATTGCCAAAGAATTTATAAACCTTATTCAAAAAATTAAACACACCTTTGATCCCGTTTTCCGACCAGGGTTTTGTTGCTTCGAGCGGACCCATGAACATTTCATAAAGCCGCATGGAATCGGCCCCGTAATTTTTCGTGACATCATCAGGATTGATAACATTTTTCAGTGACTTTGACATCTTTGCCACGATCTGCTTCAATTCTGTTCCGGATTGTTTGTGAAAGAATCTGTCCTCTTTTTCTTCCACCTCGTCGCTCGGGATCTTTGCCCCGGAAGCAGATTCATAGGCATAAGCCAGGATCATTCCCTGGTTAAATAATTTTGGAAAAGGTTCATCACTTGATACAATACCAAGGTCAAAGAGTACTTTATGCCAGAATCGGGTATATAGAAGGTGCAGTACAGCATGTTCAGCCCCCCCGATATAAAGATCAACAGGCATCCAGTATTTTTCTTTTTCGGGGGAGAATGGTTCCTTAGTGTTACGGGGATCAATATACCTCAAGTAATACCAGCAGGATCCTGCCCACTGGGGCATGGTATTGGTTTCACGGTGGCCTTTTCTTCCGTTTTCGTCAACAACATATAACCAGTCATCTGCATTGGCAAGAGGGGATTCACCATATTTTCCCGGCTCGTAGTTTTGCAGTTCCGGCAATTGCAATGGCAATTCATGATCATCCATCATGGTGATTTCGCCGTCTTCCCAATGAATAACAGGAAAGGGTTCTCCCCAGTAACGCTGCCTGCTGAAAAGCCAGTCGCGGATCTTATAATTAACAGCATAATGGCCGAGTTTGTTCTGTTCAAGCCATCCGGTAACCGTACGGATCCCATTTTCTTTGTTCATCCCGTTGATACTCAGACCGGTTACTGAGCTTGATGAATTGATGTATATCCCGTCTTCTGTCCAGCATGCTTTTGTATTCAGCACTTTTTCACGCAGATCAGGTTCGGCATCGACGGGGTCCATGATACATCGTATTGTCTGTCCGAATTTTTCGGCAAACTCAAAATCGCGTGTATCATGTGCTGGAACAGCCATGATGGCATCGGTGCCGTACCCCATCATCACATAATCTGCAACCCAGATCGGGATTCGCTCATTATTTACCGGATTGATTGCATATCTGCCTGTAAATACACCCGTTTTCTCTTTAGACAGGTCTGTTCGGTCGAGGTCAGTCTTTTTAGCTGCTGCCCTGACATAATCATCGATTTTGGTAGCATTCTCAGCTAGTCGTATTTTATTGAGCATCGGATGTTCAGGAGCCAGCACCATATAAGTGGCTCCGAAAAGTGTATCCGGGCGGGTGGTGAAAACCCTTAATTTCTCATCGAGGCCTTCAATCATGAAATCGACTTCTGCTCCTTCTGAACGGCCGATCCAGTTTTTCTGCTGATCCTTGATCCCGTCAGGCCAGTCGAGATGATCGAGTTCACGCAGTAAACGCTCTGCATATAAAGGTATCCTGAGCAGCCATTGCTTCAGGTTTTTCCTGATTACCGGGTTTCCGCACTTTTCATGTGTCCCGTCGGTCAACACTTCTTCATTGGCACAAACGATCCTGCAATGTTCACAATACCATACATGGGCATCGTCATAATAGGCCAGGCGGTGTTTATCGATATATTCTCTTACCGCGTCTTTACCGGATGTACGGATATGATCCGGGATCGGAAGCTCACCGATCGGCCTGCCTTTTTGCTGTTTTTCATCGAACCATGTGTTATATATGCGGATAAAGATCCATTGTGTCCATTTGTAATAATCCGGCTCAGTGGTATTGATCTCCCTGTCCCAGTCATAAGCCAGCCCCAGCGATTTTATCTGTTTTCTGAAAGTATCACAGTTTTTATTTGTTGTTACAGCCGGGTGGGTCCCGGTCTGCATGGCATATTGTTCGGCAGGCAGTCCGAATGCATCCCAGCCCATGGGATGAAGAACATTGAATCCCCTCATCCTTTTGTAACGCGCTACAATATCTGTTGCAGTATAACCCTCGGGATGACCCACATGCAAACCACTGCCTGAAGGATAAGGGAACATATCAAGTATATAGTATTTGGGTTTATCCGGATCTTCCGTTACGCTGAATGTCTTATTCTCCTCCCAATACTTCTGCCACTTATTTTCTATATCTGTGAAATGATATTCCATTGTGCAAAAATGATTTCTGCAACCTGTTTCTCTTAGTTTTTAAAGAATTACAAATGTAACAAACTTAAAAAGAAGTACATACTTTGCAAGAATTAATTTTGTTAAATTTGCGGGATATAAAATCAGTTCTCAGTTCTCACCCGCCCGTACCGAACGGTACGTTCGGGCGGCGTTCTCGGTTCTCAGTCCCGAAATGATTGGAATCTTCGATTCCGTTACCATTTCGAGGATCCTCGAAAATTAACGCATCAGCCTGAGGCTGATTGCTAATTTCCGGGATTAATAAGGGTGGAGTGTAAGAGTAGGAGCAAGTTTTTGATTTTCGGTTTTCGATTTTTGTTTTCGGATTTCGAATTTCGATATTTCGGATTTTATCAGTTTGGTCCCGTAGTTTAACAGGATAGAACGTGAGATTCCGGTTCTCATGGTAGGGGTTCGAGTCCTCTCGGGATCACAGGCAAAAGAGGCTGTCTAAAAAGGCTTTAAAGACAGCCTCTTCTTGATTCGTTTATTGATCACGAATTAATGCTCGATAACAACTTGTCCTGAAAAAGTTTCGCCCTCAGAAATAAGCTGTATAATATACAAACCTTCCGGCAGATTACTTGTATCGGGGAAGGCTACAATAGAAATATATATCTCATCTTTTGTAAGATGAGAGTCGGGCAGGAATTAAATATTGATTCAGACTTTCTCAATACAAATTAATTTTGTAAATCCAAAATAATTGCAATATTTAAAAACAAGATGAAAATTGAAATGAAATATTTTTGGAAATTTTGATTTTTGGACTCAGACTTTTTTAAAATTGTAATAACAGTTAATAAATTTAATAAAATCAGAATAATAAAACAAACAATGTAACAATGTAACAATTTAACAATGAATTAAGAAGCACAACTGAAGCACAACTGAGGCATAATTGAAGCACAACCAAAGCACTATTGAATATTCCTTCATGAATAAGATCAATCACTTTGATCAAGGTATTGCTTCAAACCGGAAATGGTATTTATATCTAAACTTCTTCCTTGTTTTTCCCTCATCATTAAAGCATAGGTGTTATTGAATCCTAATGGTTGAAGCCAAACGATATCATATCTTTCTTTGGATTCATTTTTTACAAAATCATAAAGTTTTTTTTCATCTCTCAGTATGGTATCCCCGACTTCTTTACCGGCTTTTAAGATGACGTGTAATCCTGTTCCGGTATATTCCGGGTACAGGTCTATTTCCCCGTTTATCAAAGCATCGAAACATATTTTCGTACCGGCAAGGCCTGTTTTTAATTCCGCGTTCAGGTTACTGTTACTTTCTATGAACAGTTGAAATATCCGGGCCAGGATATATTGTTCCGTAAAATTCTTGGACCCGATAACAATATCGGCATCACCCTCATTTTCTTTCACCACAAATCCAAGCTGAGTTAAAAAATCCCCGGCTACATTTGTGATGGGTTCTTTATCATTATCGACGCGAAAGTTCAATTCTCTCATCTTATCATTCGTTATCCGGCCGGCTAATTCCGAGAACACTTCGCGGAGTACCGGGTACTTTCTTATTGTTTCTCCTCTAACGAGAGGAGCGGCATAATAGGGTGGAAAATAATGTTTATCATCCTTTAAAACTTTAAAATCGAAGGCGCCTATCCGTCCGTCCGTGGAAAATCCACATATCAGATCAACCTTTTTTTCTTTCAATGCCTTGTACATCAATCCGGGATCAAGTTCCACAGTATTTAAGGAAAGACCGTAATGATCCTTCAATCCCGGGTATCCGTCGGAACGTTCCATGAATTCACCTGTAAAACCTGCCGTGAAAGAATGTCCGGTAAATGAAGGGATGATAACGAAGGGGACAATAAAGATAATGATCGCGATAAAAAGTATGATAATCGGTTTGATCAGCTGCCGTATATATTTTTGTAATATACCCAGTATCAGATCGAAAAGTAATGCTAAAAGAGCTGCAGGGATAGCACCGGCAAGGATCATATGAACATTATTAAGTGCAATTCCCCGGAAAATGAATTCGCCCAGTCCGCCGGAACCAATGAGTGCACACAGCGTGGCAATCCCAACATTGATGATTGTCGCGGTTCTGATGCCTGCAAAGATGACAGGTGTGGCAAGGGGCAGTTCTACCTTAAATAATATTTGCCGGTCGGCCATACCCATTCCCCTGGCAGCTTCCCGGACAGCCGGATCGACTTCTTCAATACCGGTATATGTGTTTCTCACGATAGGAAGAAGAGCATAAAGGAACAGTGCTACAATGGCGGGTTTGACACCAATCCCTAACAGTGGCAGTAAAAAGCCCAGTAAAGCAACACTTGGAATAGTCTGAATGACTCCAACAATACCCAAAACAGATCGGGCAAGTTTCTTATATCGTGTGAGCAAAATTCCAAGAGGAAGCCCTGTAAAAACAGCAATTGCCAGGGCAATAACCGTTAAACCGATATGTTCAACCGTTTGCTCAACAATTTCCCGGTGATGACTTAGAATGAATTCTATCAGGTTCATGGTAACAGCATTGCTCTTTTTTCATAAAAGGCAGTCATGATTGCTTCCATGGTTGTTTGTATGACCTTATCATGATCTTTGTCTTTTATTACAAGAATTGAATCTTTGTGGGGCAGATCACTCATGGTTTCGAATACATCCAGGATTTTTGCATTTTCCTGGAATTCATGAACAATTGTCCCTTTATATTCTTTTTCCGGTTTTTCCGGAATTTTTTCAATAATGTCTCGTAATGTTAATACCATGAGTTCGAGCTGGAAGCGGTTAGACTGAAGAAAATTCTTTACAAATTCATCTTGCGGTGAAAAGACCAGCTCTTTTGCTGTACCTATTTGTTTGATTTTCCCTTCATCCATTAAGCATATTCTGTCTCCCAGTTCAAAGGCTTCAAAAATATCATGTGTGACCAGGATCATTGTTTTCTGAAGCAGACTTTCCAGGTTTATGAATTCCTTTTGTATTTGTTTGCGGGTAATCAAATCCAGTGCACCGAAAGGTTCATCCAGAAGGATAAGGGAAGGATCGGCAGCCAGAGCCCGGGCCAGTCCGACACGTTGCTGCTGCCCGCCACTTAGTTCTTCCGGTTTACGTTTTATGAAATCTTCAGGTTTTAAGCCAAGCAATTCCATGAGTTCCCGTATCCGGTCAGCAGTCTTTTTTTTATCCCATTTCAAAAGATCGGGCACAATGGAAATATTTTGTTCTACTGAATAATGAGGAAAAAGGCCAATACTCTGGATGACATATCCGATTCGTTTTCTTAATTCCTCAGGCTTTTGATCTTTAATATTGATCCCTTCAATAAATATTTGACCGGCAGTTGGTTCGATCAGCCTGTTGATCATTTTTAAAGTGGTTGTTTTACCACAACCACTGGTCCCGAGTAATATGAGTGTTTCACCTTTTTTGACTGAAAATGAGATATGATCAACAGCAGTCAGCCCGTTAAAATCTTTGGTCAGTTTTGATACATCAATCATTTTTTTGTTTAATAGTAAAATAAAGGCATTGGGAAAATTTTGTATTACACGAACGCATAATCTTATCTCTGAAATCAATATTATTTAAAAGGGTCCCATCTGACGACCAGCTTTTCATATCCTTCCGGATATTTATCTCTGAATAATTGATAATAATAAAGTTCCTTGGGTGAATTAAGTTCCAGACCACCATCTGTTTTTCCATTCTTTTTATATTTTTCATAAGATATGGTATCAGCGGTAAGTTCATCCATGAGATCATCGACTCCGGTACCGCCTGCAAATCTGAGTTTTGGTCTGTTCAGGATTTCCCCGGGAACCCAATTACCAAAAGCTTTTCTGAGAATCCATTTTTCTACTTCCCGGGACTGGCCTTCTTCATAGCGTACTTTGAGATCCATCGGTATGTTGTTACTTAACTCCACAATTTCCGGATCTAAAAAAGGTGTACGATAATTCACTGAATTAGATAACCATCCCCGGTCTAATCTGCGCAAGGCAGTGTTATAAGCAATATGTACCAGCTTTCGGGCTATTCGCTCTTTCTCTTTCTCATCAGGAATGTTCTTTAATTCTCTGAAGTAACCTCCGAAAAGTTCATCAGCACCTTCGCCAACGAGTATGCAGTTCGTGTAATCAGATACCAATTTGGAAGTAAAGAAATTAGCAATCGCACCGGAAACACAATCTTCATCGAAAGTTTCCATGTACCATACCGCATCCGGTATGAATGCTTTGATATCCTGATCTGTTATTTCATAGATATGGTGTTCCAGGCCCAGATAATTTGCCATCATTTTCGCGTATTTGATATCCTTGCTGGGATATCGTTTGATCGTAGTACTGAAGAGTATGATATCCGGATCAATTGATTTGGCAACAGAGGCAGTTATTGAACTATCCAGGCCACCGCTTAAAGCAACACCTTTTACTGCCCTGTCTTCCATCCTTCTTATGACAGCCTTAATAAATGATTCTTCCAGTACCTTAGCTGTTTCCTGAGGACCATCAAATTCGGGAACTCCCGGTATGTAACCCCTGTATTGTTTCAGTCCGTCTCGTGTGGAATAATAGTATCCCGGGGGAAGCTCTTCAACAGATGAAACGTGATCAAGAAGGGATTTTGCCTCTGAAGCAAAGTAAAGACACCCATTTTGTTGTTTGTATATCAATGGCCTGGATCCGACTGAATCCCTGGCTAACACTGTTTCATCATTATCAATTATTGCACATGAGAAAGATCCGTCTAACCGGGAAAAACAGCTTTTCCCTTCTTTCAGATATAATTCTCTTAAGAATTCTACATGAGTTGTTCCATCAGGTACTGAATTATAAATATTTCCATCCATCAGGACTATTGGTTTCTTACTTCCTGTTATTGCAGATGTAGATCTTTCCGACAAGGAAAGTTCCCCGGCAGCAACACCGCTATCATTTAACGTAATTATTTCTGATCTGTCAGGCCCCCTGTGCCTGATCTTGTCGAGCATTTCTGCTAATTGTTCTTTATTGATCTTTTTACCTGTTATACCAGTTATTGCACTCATAATATGTGATTTTTATTTTAATTAAGTAACCTAAATTGCTAGTTACAAGTTGCAGGTTAATATGTTATAAACCAGAGCATTTATTAAATTATAATTAATTTACATTATTATTTATAATGATTTTTTTATTACAATAAATTGACATTTAATAACTTGCAAATTGCAACCTGCAACTAGCAACTTGATTTAAGCAGTCGATTTTTGTAATGATGAATTTCTTCCAGGTTCAGTTCACCGTCAATTTTTGATCCATTGTAAAGCCAACCTTTCCGCAACCCGGACCTTGATGCTTTCATAAACAGGATACTGCTTTTTCCTGAAGAAACGGCATTTCCAATAAACTCAACCTGTGAATCAATATTTTCCTGTGTCAGCTGCTCCTGTCCATTGAGAATATATTCGATGCGATCAGAAATATCCTGTTTTACATGAGTATTCATTGAAATATCAAACATTTCTAATGCATCCTTCACTGCTGTTTGAGCCAGATCCCTGATATTATAGTCAGGTGATCTTTTGAATAGTTGTTTTATATTGGAAATGATTTTATTGTCAATGATATACTGTTCAGGAGATACGGTTAATATCCGTTCCAGCATTCCCAGTGCACTGTTTATAAACTGGGCTCCGCTGGCAGCTTCAAATACCCAGCTTATTGTTTTTTCAGCGATATTCTGCACGTTCGGTATCTTTTCATCGGAGACAGCAGCTGTTCCGCAACAGGGGATCTTGTAAAAATATGTCATATCTGATACCATAGCTATCCGCCGTATACTTTCCGGCTGGCACCAACGGGGTGATCCATCACCTGATAGATCCGAACTGATTGGAATCCCCCTGTATAAAACCTTTGCACCGGGTTTTATCAGGTTGGCAAGCACTACAGCAGAAAGTACTTCTGCATTTACCTGTATCAGTTCACCGATTTCAGATAAAGGTGCTGTTGTACCGGCCTGGGGACAACTGGAAATAGCCACGGGTATATCTCTTTCAACGATCTTTATGAACTTGTCAATTGTTGGACTCACAAGGTTCATAGGACTGACCGTAACGCATGAGATAAATGATATAAGTGATTTGTCTTTGACAGTGGCGATTATTTCAGGGAGTTTGTTTAGTTTGATCAGGTTGGCAAGATTCATGTGTTTTGTTGTATACTCCAGGAATATTCCCGTCTTTTCCAGATCCATTGCTTCTTCAGGGACGTCGGGTTCAACAGGCCGGGTTATGAAATCGATATTTTCCAATTGTTCACAGATACGCACAATATCTATCAGATCCTGCGTTACCGCTGGTCTCCGTGTAAACATGTACTTTTCATAATCAAGAACGTACAATGCCTGACCGCCTGTCCCAAAATGTATTTCAGGGGAATCCGGATTTATCACAATCTTATTATCCGTATTTTTTGCCCCCAGTTCAATGCTTTTGGCTGTTTGTTCTATGCTTTGTTCAACCAGGTGCGGGGGGATTTTGACCCTGCCATCTTCAAAGCGGGCTCCTTTTTTTAAAAAGATTTGAATTGCCTCCTGACTTTCAATTTTTATCCCTGATTCGCTTAATAATCTGCATGAACCTTCATGGATCAGCTGGCATTCTCTGTTACTTAAAAAGGTATGTCTCTTAATCCTGATTCCCACGGATATTTCTAATTTTTATGGTTAATCATCATGTGATGAATTGGAAGAATCAATTACATCCTTCCTTATGATCATTTTAATGTTATTATGGAGTAATATTTCCCAGTTTATTGATCGCGTCGAATGCATCTTCCCCATACAGATCTGCCCCGATTTTCTGAGCAAAATCTTCAGAAATGGGAGCACCGCCAATACATACGATTACCTGATCGCGAATACCTTTATCTTTTAACAGGTCGATAACTTCTTCCATATGTCCCATGGTTGTTGTAAGCAGAGCTGAAAGGCCAAGATATTTAGCCTGGGACTTTTCGATAGCATCAACAATCTTATCTGCTTTTATACCTGTTCCTAAATCATGTACATCAAAACCGGATCCCCGGAGTAAAGTGGTTACGATGTTCTTACCTATATCATGGAGGTCATCTTCAACTGTTGCAATAACAAATTTACCCCGGCTTTTGTTTTCTCCTTCAAGCAGAAGTGGTTCAAGGATTTTGGTGGCTTCACTTACACATTCAGCAGAAGCCAGCATATCGGGAATAAGGTATTCACCGCTTTCATAAAGACGTCCTACCTCATTCATGCCCGGACTGATTGCTATATTCAGAATATCGGAAGGCGGTATGTTCTCTTCCAATGCCTTTTTAACCAATTCAAGAACTCCGGGTTGACCTGTCATGTCACCGTCAAATCCTTCATCTTCATAATCGACTCTGCCTTCAATTACATTTTTTTTAATTTTTTCTAAAATGTCTGCCATTTTTAAATTGTTTAGTTGATGAATTAATTTTCCAATTTGAAGAAATTCCCGGGCAATACACCAGGTATTTCCTTGTATATCTGATTTATTTTGTCATCTTCCAATCTTTCATCATCTCCGTTAAGGATTTCATAAAGATGGTGATGAGCGTTCACCAGGACTTTATCTTCCTCTTCTTGAGTTTCAAAAGGATATGGAAGACTGACTGATCCTTTCCGCATGGCTTTTCTGATATGTCGTGCAAACAATTTGGTTTCCGAGTCAATAACATGTCTTATTTGTTTGACAGAATCTCTGACGTTTTTATCGTTAAAATCCGGGTTACGTAATATTTGCCGTACAATATGAATGTGGGCATCATCCAGCACTGCTTGTAACGGACAAAAAACATTGGTTTTGTCAAGCAGCCCGAATGCATAATGTATATATTGAGCTCCTGCAGCAGCGATAGTAAGTTGGGAGTAGACTTTTTCAATAGTTGATTGCAATCCGGGCACTTTTGCATCACCCGCCCCTGCTGTTGAGTAACATGGAATTCCGTAATATCTTGCCATTTGAATACAATCAATATTATAATGTATAAATTCAGGTGCTCCGTACAGATCATGCAGTGTATCCAGCCGGGCCCGCACAGGGACTGCTCCGTATATAACCGGTGTACCGGGATTAACAGCCTGGGCTAGGGTTATTCCTGCCAGTATCTCAGCATTTATTAAAGCAGTCATTCCTTCTTCTTCGATTGGTGCTGTGGAGCCCCCTTGTGGTGAGCTTGATATAACAACCGGTACTCCTTTCCGGGCAATAGCAATGAGCTTTTCGGTTGTGTCATCAACCATTTGAAAAGGACTTTTAATCAGACAGGTAATAAATGATACAACAGGATTATTTTTCAATTGATCAGCCCCCCCGGCAATTATTTCAGCCATTTTGAGTACATCATCAAGGCGTTCAAGGTTCACAAGACCTGCTTGAACATGTTTTGTCATGTACATGAGAGATGCAAAAAAAACATTAACATCTTTATTGTCAAGAGAAATTTCAGCATCCTGAATGTTTACGTTGCGGATAAAAAAATCAATATTGGTTAAGTTGTTACATAATTTGGCGGATTGACATAAACTGTTGACCGAACCCCGTTCCTTAATATATACGGGCATGGATATTACATGTCCGGCATCGCTTTTACTTATAAATTCATTTAAATCGGATTTGAGGTAAATATTGGTTTCTGAGCCTGTGCCGAAATAGACTCTGGGTATATCAGACTTTAGTAAAAGTTTATTATCCGGATTTCTTGCACCTAAAAGAACTTCCCGGGGAGTACTTTCAATGGCATCCATAATAACTTTTTCCGGAAAACTTATTCTCCATTTGTTATTAGCTTCTTTTTCTAAAGTAATTGAACATCCCTCCTGGCTGAGCAGCTCTGCTGCATGTTTATTAAAACAGATTATTCCCGGATCTTTTAAAAGAGAAAGAGAAGCATTGTGCAGGGATTTGATCTGATTTAAATCAATTCTTTCCTGAGGTTTTACTAATGTGCCTTCTTTAAATTTACTATTCATAAATTCTTCACCTTTTTTCTTGCATTTTATACTTTATTTCAGTTCTCCAAATTCTCCCTGTCGTACAGCCCTGGTATATTTACGACAATATTTGTCCTGACCGGCGATTAATCGTCCTAACAAGATTGCTCTTCTGATCACATCCCGGGTTGGATCACAAATGGCAGAGTCAAGGCCATGGGAAATGGCTGCTATGAGAAAAGCTTCATTAACATATAACCTTTTTTTCAGACCAAATGAAACATTGGATACACCAACAGTTGTTTTTGCTTCAGGAAATTCTTTTTTTATTTGTTGTAATGTATCCAGGGTAATTCTGGTGGAATAATAAAGAGAAGAAATGGGCATTACCAGGGGGTCAAAAAATAATTTGTCAAATGATAATCCGGCTTTTTCTGCTTCATTACAGATTTTTGCACAAACTTTAATCCGTTCATCCACAGTTTCAGGGATTCCCTGGTCGGCTCCCATGGACAGTGCTATAAGAGGTGTGTCGTATTCGACAGCCAAGGGTAAAAGCTCTTCCAGAGTATGCGGTTCGTATTTTACAGAGTTGATCATTAAAGGACGACAGCCGTCTATATAACGAAATGCCTTTTGAATGATAAGCGGATTCGCGGAATCAATGCATATTTTTTTATCCGTGGATTCCAGTGCCAGATCGATCAACCAAAACATATCTTCAATTTCCTTTTGGACATCACCCCCCGTTCCTGCATTGAGGTCAATATAGTGGGCTCCCGTTTTATCCTGTTCCTTTATTTGTTCTTTAATAACATTGCTATTACGCGAATGAATAGCTTCAATTATGCTCTTTCTGGAAGCGTTAATTTTTTCTCCGATTATAATCATATTTAACCTTGCTTTGTATTCGTTGAAAATTTATTAGCTCTGATATTTGCAAAAGAGTTCATTATTTTACCCGCTAGTTTCGGATCGATATATAGTTTTGGTTCCTCTGACAGGATTTCCCTGACCTTCTTATGGGCTGATTCTGCTGTTGTTGAACATCCGTTATTCATCCAATCTTCCCGTCTTTCCCTGTTGCTCAGTGTTGGTGTATAATGTTCTTTATTCATGTATTTACGTGTATGGCGTTGTGCGACAAAACTGCCTCCAGGCCCCACATTACGTATTGTTTCAAAGGCCAGCGTATCGCTATTGATTTCAATCCCTTTCACGGCCCGGTATACCATTCCAAGTATTTCATTATCGATGACTAATTTTTCTTTGCTCACTGTGATAGCAAACTCCATTAATCCGGCTGCATCATGTATAAAATCCCCGCCGGCAAGGGCAACTAGCAAATTGTTTATGGTGGTTTCGTATCCACATTGAACATCTAAGGTTTTTGTATCACTTATTCCGGCCGTGGAATAGTAAGGGAATCCATAAAATTGTGCAAGTTGTGCCGTTGCGGCATTGATCAGTCCGCTTTCAACAGGAGCTCCCAGATACATGATGTCCTGTAAACTCACTGATGTTGCCACACTGCCATAGATAGCCGGAGAACCAGGATTAGCAAGCTGGGTCAGCATCATATGAATGAGAGCATCACAATTCTGAATAACCAGTGTGCCGGCAAGTGTCACCGGGGCTGTAGCACCGGATAATGGTTCCACAGGAACTGCAAGGGGAATACCCTTACGTGCAATCTGGATGATGAACGAACCATATTTGCGATCAAGCCTTAAAGGACTGATACCACATGCAATCATCGATATAAAAGGTTTCTCCCTTAATGCCCCGGCACTGCCCGCCACTTCTTCAGCAATAGAAATAACATCATCTATTCCTTTTGAAGTGTAGATACCCCCCATAACATGTTTTGAGGTATACATCATTCCGGTAAAAAAACGGTTTATATCAACATCCTCAACCCGGATTTCATTAGGATAAGTTGGTAACAACATTAAATGAATATAATCGAGATTATCCACTATACGGATGATGTCTTTAAGATCCTGCAAATTGGCCGGACGTCGTTTTTCAGAAGGATAATCCAGCATATGTAATGCAGTCCCGCCAGTTCCAAAATAAACGTTACCGGCACCCAGGATTACATCATGTTTTGGTTCCCGTCCATAAAGTGTAACCTGAGATGGGATGGTGGATATTATTTCTTTGATTTTTTTCTCCTTTAACCGGACTACGCACTTTTCGCGATCTACATCAGCACCATTCCTGTCAAATAATTCAAATGCTTCCGGTGATCTTACCTCAAACCCTACCTCTTCAAGTACCTGCATACATGTTTCATGGATAAGCTTAATTTGTTGAGATGTTAAAGGCTGGTATTGTTGACGTTGTTCTGTTTTATCCCGCTCCATAAATCGTGCATTTGAGAAAATAAAGAATCATGGTATTGTTACCTCTAAGATGTCCTCCGATAGGGACAGTCATATTTCTTACATATTTTACAAATGTTTTTTATAAATCCCTGGGAACCATTTGAAGATATACCTACTATTGCCGATATCGATTTACGGGGCGACATTAAACATTGATCCGATAGTTGAATATCAAGCTCATCATTTAAGAGTATCTTAAATAACTTTTTTTGTTCAGTTAAAGGCCAATCACAATATCCGGGGCTGTAACGTAGGGTTGTTCGTTCCCCGTCATTAAACAGGTTTTGTACAATAGAATCGTTCACGTATTCAGCAGCAGCTTCGGCAGCTAATGATGCAGCAGCGTCTAAAAGATAACCATAATGAGGTTGGTTATTCATTTCCCGGTTTATCATTTGTTCAACTTCCGAGCCTATTGTTACTATAAACACAACTGCTTTATCACATGAACGTAATAAATGTGTGAGTTTTTTACTTTGAATACTGATGTCATCATCTAATGTAACTGATCCGTTTTCGCTGGTAATTGGTATTTCTTTATAAACCGCTTTGGCATTAATGAGCCGGTTTACCTCTTTTACTGCATTTTTCGTTTCATTCCTGATCCTTTTTGATACAGGTTGTCCTTTATCGTTCTTGATATCATCTATCAGATCGTCATGGGAAATTGATACTGGAATTGATTGAATAATTTTTAATTCCATTTTATTTCTTTTTATTCTTCTCCTGAAATTTCGGGATGTCTGTTATTTCTGTTGATCAATATTTGTATTTTGTTTTTCGTAACTTTTGAAAGAGTCACCTCCCCGCAATAAAAAGTGATTTTGATGATTCAGGTTCAATAAAATCATTCCTGATCCAGGGAGTATTCCTCAATGTCAATCTTCCCAATTATATCAATGATGTTTATAAGTGCGGAATAGATACCAAAAATCTCAGTTAAAGTGAGATTTCCAAGCCCCTGCGCCAGCTTTTCTTCTATCAGGTCTGGCAAATTCTGACTGTAGTCGATCCCTTTATCGGTTAATTCAATAAGAACAGTTCTCCGATCATCGCTTTTCCTTATGCGTACAATCAATCCTTTCTCCTCAAGCCGGTCGATAATCCCTGTTAAATTAGATGGTGTAACTGATAATAAACGGCTCAGATTTGCGGATGACATGGATTCATTTGATGAAGCAAGAGTTTTTAATACAATACTTTGTGGCCCCGTAACCCCATATTTTTTATTCATCTTTTTTGAATCCTGATAAACAAGACTTACTATTTGTCTGAGTGCCCAGACGATTTTTTTTATACTTTCAGTTGTTTCTTTATTCATAATTCATAGCAAAACGATCTTCTAATTTAGGCTCAAAGATAATAATTTAAGTATTAATCATCAAGGTTGATATAATATATATTTAAATTATTTAAGTTTGTATTGTCATATTTGAAAAATAAATTGGTTGGTGAAGAAATAATTGAATATTCTGAATAATATTGCTTTATTTAAAATGATAATCGATAATGAATTACTCCGGAAAGATTAGCTGTATTGGATGTTGTAATACGGAAAAACCGGGACAGGATTCGTTGAAAATAAAAAACTTATGATCTCATCAGGTGGAAAAAGAAGTGGTTTTTACAGGCCTTTGAGTGATGCGGACCAGAAACGCATTATCGACGAAGCGATCGGATTGCTTAATCGTTCCGGGATGCGGGTATACAGTGCAACTGCCCGAAATTACCTGGATAAAGCCGGTGCAGGCGGGGATTTTTTAGCCCGGGAACATACCGTATTGCATATGTATGACGAGTTTTTCAATCCCGGTTTATCAGATCGTTCTTCGTACGCTGATTGGATCTCAACGGGCCATCCGGACATGAAAAAGAAAGCCAGAAAAAAACTTGCGGAACTCATGGCATCACATAACCCATGCTATATCAACGAAGCCAAAGATAAAAAAATACGGTCGGCATTTCCTGAAATCAGAGGCTGAACAATTAAAAGTCTGAAGGACGATGGGTATATCATGCATCCGGGAACAGCTATACGGCATCACCGGTTGCATCTGATGGTAAACTCTATGTTACAGATGATAAGGGAATGGTTTATGTTCTTGCAGCCGGACCCGGGTACAAACTCCTGGCAGAAAATCCCCTGAACGATATCTGTATGACAGCACCGGCTATAACGGATCATATCATCTTCTTCAGAACATTGAATGATGTTATTGCCATTTCCGGGGAATAATAATATTTATTGGAATAATGAATCCGATCCGAAAAGTGGTTTAAGAATCGTGATCTTGGACTAAAGCTCTAGTTAATAACGATTTAACATAATCCCCCAGTTTAGGCTGGGGTTGCTTATGTGTTTATCCATCCATTGTAAACTGTAAATTCAGTCACGTTAATACACTTCTGTTATAAAGGACAAACATAGGAATATACTGCATCCTGACAAATAGAGAATCCGTAAAATATCCACTCAATATCTCCTTAACATGATTTCAAGCGGATTAAGTACAACCTAGGCACTTACAGCTAATCTCTCCAACAATTAATCTGGAAAATATTAATTTATAAGTAAAAAGTAATATATTTTAACAAAAAAATAGAAAAAAAGTTATTATTATTATAAAATATTATTATTTTTGCAGATATAATTACAAATTTAAAATAAGCATTTATCATAATTAATCATATTATACTAATAATTATACTATTATGAAATTAACCATTCCGAAGAATTACAATTCGTATCTGAATGTTAAACAGACTGAACAGGGTATTAAACTTATCAAGGATTCTTTCGAATCCGGTCTTGCTTCAGAGTTGAAGTTGACGAGAGTTACTGCACCATTGTTTGTTTTAAGAGGTACCGGGATCAATGATGACCTGAATGGTATTGAACGGCCTGTTTCCTTCAAAATTAAGGATATGGATGATTCGGTGGCAGAAGTGGTTCATTCCTTGGCCAAGTGGAAGCGGATGATGCTGGCGGATTACGGGATCAGTAATGGATATGGCCTGTATACCGATATGAATGCATTACGCCCCGATGAGGTGCTGACTAATTTGCATTCCATATACGTTGACCAGTGGGATTGGGAAAGGATCATTCATCCTGAAGACAGGAATATTGATTTTCTAAAACACATTGTAAGGCGTATTTATTCTGTCATGAAGCGGACAGAATTCATTGTTTATGAAAATTATCCGGAAATTACGCCCATACTCCCTGAAGAGATTCACTTTGTGCATTCCCTTGATTTATACAATGAATATCCTGAATCAAGTCCAAAAGAGAGAGAGCATGAAGTTGCTGAAAAATATGGGGCGGTCTTCATTATCGGGATAGGTTATAACTTGCCTGATGGCAAGCCACATGACGGGAGGGCTCCTGATTATGATGACTGGTCGACCCCTGTTTCAGGTGAGAACAGAGGTTTAAACGGTGATATTATTATTTGGAATCCTGTACTAGAGTCTGCTTTCGAGATCTCCTCGATGGGGATTCGGGTAGATCGTGAGGCAATGCTCCGGCAGCTTGAAATGCAGGGTCTGCAAGAGAGGAAAAAGTTACTGTTTCACAGGAGGCTTTTAAACGGGGAATTTACAGAATCTATCGGAGGAGGCATCGGCCAATCGAGACTTTGTATGTATTTTTTACGCAAAGCTCATATAGGAGAAGTACAGGCCAGCATCTGGCCCGAAGAGATGATTGAAAAATGCAGGAATGCTAATATCTTTCTGATGTAAGACAAAAAACTGTTCCGGTATATTGAATACTGAAACAGCCATACAGGTTTTTTTCGGGGGCGATTATCTCTCTTTGTAACTTTCCCTGGATGAATAATTTATTTTTAATGCACTTGCTTTTCTGAGTTCCTGTTTGATATCGGTCACAATACCCATTTTTGTATTCCTGTCTATCTTCAGTGAAACGGTCATCTGCTTTTGTTCAAGTTCATCCATCTGTTCGCGCTCACTGGATATAAAATCTCTGATATCGGCAGTAGTTGCAAAAACATCGTTCAGCTGTATCCTGGGTTCAGTTCCGTATATTTTTTGAAGTGTGATAACTGGTGGACCGACATAAATAAAACTGACCAGGGATTTCTTCTCAAGTTTTTTGATTTCAGTTGCCGATGGAGGATTGATTTTTACTTTCAGGCTTGTCTCACGCATCACTGTTGTAACCATAAAGAAGAAAAGCAGCATAAAGATGATATCAGGCAGAGATGCAGTGTTGATTCTCTGCACGCCTTTTTCCGTTTTCCGTTTGAATCGTGACATTTTATTTTCCTCAAATTCTTTTAGGTTCTGCTTCTGAAATGGCCATTGGAATAACTTTCTTCACAGCCTCAATAATTTCATTTTCCGTTGGATTCATTGGATCGAGATCCTCGAATTTTCTTCCGAACTTTTGCAGACATAGTTCGTCCCTGAGTTCATTTACGGCTGCTGCCAGTTCGTTCTGCACTTCGATATACTTGCCATAGGTTGTGCCAATACTATTTTGCAGTGAAATAACTCCCTTTGAAATTTCGACCTCTCCAAAAAGGTCTACATATTCAACACGTTTTTCTGACAGGTTGGATTTATTTTGAGGATTCATAATAAACTCTTTTGTCAGATCTTTAAGTTGGTTGATATCGATCACCTCTTTTTCAACAAACAATTGATCGTCTTTATTAATCAGAACAACAAACACGTTTCTTTCCCTGATCTCGCTCTGATCATCCTGCTGATCTTCTTCCGGCATAGGAGGTAAAAGACGTGACAGACCCGTGTCGATATCCATTGTTGTAGCAACAAGAAAAAAGATCAGAAGCAGGAAGGCAATATCTGCCATTGATCCTGCGTTAATTGGTTCCAGTTCTCTTCTCGCCATAAATTTGTGTATTTATTATTCTAAAACGTGATCGAAAGCTTCGGTAGTATGCTTGGGATCACGTGGATTAATTAGTTATTTATTTAAATATTTTTGAGATTTCATTATAAAGTATTGATACCAATGCAATAACCGCCAGAAAATAAGTGAGTATCAACCCGGCACCAACTATTTTGAGGGTTTTTGGCACATTATCCGGACCATGATAACTGATCAGGTTCAGGACTTCATCGGATGCAAGCTGATAAGCGATGAAGATGAAAACGGCAATTACTCCAAGCATTATCAGGGATTTTATGGCACGTTTCGGATTTATGATCAGGTATATCAACGGAAATGTAATGGCGGTCAATCCGGCGATCACAAACAACACAAAAGCCCAGATTAATACATAATTCGTATTGACCGGTTCCGCGAAATTTGTTCCCTTTGTGCCTTCTACGTATCCCCCGAAGAAAAATAACAAGACCAGGATTACGGAGACTGCCATTAAAACATATAAGATGATTGTTGAAATTTTGGATGTCGACATGATCATTACTTTTTAAGGTTGTGTTCTATTAGAAGGTCGATCAGGGAAATGGATGCATCCTCCATGTTGTTGACAATACCATCGATTTTCGAAACGATATAGTTATAGAAAAACTGTAGAACAATTGCCACGATCAGTCCGAAAAGAGTTGTGATCAGGGCTACCTTGATACCGCCTGCAACCAGCTGTGGGGAGACGTCACCGGCAATCTGTATACTATCGAATGCCTGGATCATACCGATAACCGTTCCCATAAAACCGAGCATTGGAGCAACTGCAATGAAAAGCTGTATCCAGGAGAGTCCTTTTTCGAGCAAACCCATTTGAACACTACCATAGGAAATAACAGATTTTTCAACGACATCGATACCTTCTTCTATTCTGTCGAGTCCCTGAAAGAAAATGCTGGCAACAGGTCCGCTTGTATTCCGGCAAACTTCCTTGGCGGCTTCAGATCCGCCTGAATTCAGGGCCTCTTCCACCTTTTTTAATAGTTTATCGGTATTGGTCGTGGCCAGGTTGAGATAAATGATCCTTTCAATAGCCAGGGCAAGACCGAAGATCAATGTTAATAGGACAAATCCCATAAATAATGCACCACCTTCGATGAATTTTTGTTTCACCTGCTTATGTAAAGAGACCTGCTCTTCAGCCGCGGCACCTTCAGCTTCTTCTTCGGTTATAGCTCCGGTTTCTTCAAGCTGTTCAACGACTGCTGTATCAACTTGTGAAGTGGTATCCTCTGCAGATGGATCCTGTGCAAATGTATAATTGGATGCTCCCATATATAGCATCCCGAAAACTGCAACAAGTGCAAATAGTTTTTTCATGATCTGATGTTTAGAGTTAATTTACAGTTAGCGAATTTAATGATTCTTGATAATAATTAAAAAAAAACATAATTAAATACATAATTTAGTAAAAAAGAGGGATTATTCGCTCTCTCCATACCACCGCACTAACCGCTCATGATCCCTGTCGCTTTTCACATCTGATTCGTTATTTGCTAATTCCTGTTCCTATCTTTGTTCGGCGCACTTGCGGAGAGAGAGGGATTCGAACCCTCGATACCGTTTCACGCGGTATACACGCTCTCCAGGCGTGCGCCTTAGTCCACTCGGCCACCTCTCCGGAAAATCATAAAGTGATTTTTGAAACGGCGCAAATTACGAAAAAAATGTTAAATAAAATTCTATTAGATTAGATAGTTTGGATTAGATAGTTTAGATTAGATAGTTATTTCACCACTCAATGATTTATTTAAAAGTGATTTGATTTCACCGCCTGGGATTTGTTGTCCAAGCAGGAACATTAATTTAGTTACGGCAGCCTCAGTGGTCATATCGTAACCGCTGATTACACCCGATTCAGTGAGATGTCTGCTTGTTTCATAACGTCCCATT
Organism: uncultured Bacteroides sp.; assembly: GCA_964527875.1. GTDB lineage: Bacteria > Bacteroidota > Bacteroidia > Bacteroidales > SM23-62 > LJUQ01. Next base: position 21,512 of record CAZGOR010000011.1, read on the forward strand.
TCTACACGTCCCTGACTGCACTGGGTAATATTCAGTATAATGATACCCTGTTCTGTTGCTGCTCTTATTTTTTTTATGAACCAATCGGCTGTTGGTGCATTGCCTGCTCCAAATGTTTCAAGAATAAGTGCTTTCAAGCCTTTTGTTTGAATTACTGATCCGACAACCTTTTCAGTAATACCCGGGAATATCTTCAGTACGGCCAGGCTTGTATCAAGTCTTGTGTGTGTGCGGAATGGCAGAGAAGAAGATGGTCTGGAAATAGCTTCATGATTATAACGGATATGTACTCCGGATTCTGCAAGGCAAGGATAGTTAGGAGAGTGAAAAGCATTGAAATTTTCAGCGTTGATCTTGGTTGTTCTGTTTCCACGCAACAGTTTGAATTCAAAATAAATACAGACTTCCGGAACCAGTGAATCTCCGTTTTGTTTAGCTGCAGCGATCTCTATGGAAGAGATCAGGTTTTCTTTTCCATCCGTCCGTAAAGAGCTGATAGGCAGTTGTGATCCTGTAAAGATCACAGGTTTTGTAAGATTTTCCAACATGAAACTGAGTGCAGATGCAGAGTATGCCATGGTATCTGTACCATGAAGAACAATAAATCCATCATACTGGTCATAATTTTCGCCGATTATCTCTGCAATCCTGATCCATGTCAGCGGATCGATGTTTGAAGAATCAACAGGCGGATCAAAGGAAACAGTTGACAAATAAAATCCAAATTTTTCAATTTCTGAAATATGTTTTGAAACTTCCTCAAAACTGAATGGTACAAGAGAGTTTGAACCAGGTCTTGTGATCATCCCGATGGTTCCTCCTGTATAAATGATCAGAATAGATGTGGTATCTTTCATTGATCCGTTGTTTTGATCCGATAGACATCAAGAGCATTCCGGGTTGTGATCCCTGCTATTTCGTCAAGAGATAACTTATGCAGTTCGGCTACCCTGGCAGCTATATAAACAAGGAATGAGGATTCATTTCTTTTACCACGTTTGGGAACAGGTGCAAGATACGGCGAATCGGTCTCAAGTACAATATGGTTTGGATCGATTTGTGCCACCACACGGTCTAATCCCGCATTTTTAAAAGTCACAATACCTCCGATCCCGATCTTAAAACCATAATGAATAATTCTGGATGCTTGTTCTAATGTGCCGGTAAAACTGTGAAAAATCCCTGTCAGTTTGTCATCGTTTTCTTTATCCATAATATCAAATATCTCATCAAATGATTCGCGTGAATGGATAACAACAGGAAGATTAAATTCCTTTGCCAGTCTGATCTGAAATATAAATGCCTCCTGCTGTTCCTTTAACAGGGACTGATTCCTGTAAAGGTCGATACCTGTTTCCCCGATAGCATAGAATTTTCTTTTTAATAACCAATCTCTTACTATTTGAAGTTCAGATGTGTGGTCAGCTTGAACATAGTTGGGATGCAATCCGATCATCGGATAACAATTTTCAGGGTATTGATCGGCCAGTTCGAGCATTGGCCGTATTGAATATTCATTAATATTCGGAAGAAAACACATCCGGATACCAGCGTGCAGGGCTCTGCTTAAAACTTCATCACGGTCGTGGTTGAACTCCTCGAGAAAAAGATGAGTATGCGTATCAATAAACATATGGTTGGAAAAAACAGATGAAAATAAACCAATCCATTGGTTTTTATCAGACTACTCCCTGTGCAAGCATGGCATCAGCAACCTTAACAAAACCACCGATGTTTGCTCCCTTTGGATAATTAATGAAACCATTATCTTCCTTACCATATTTGATACAGGTAGCATGAATATTTTGCATGATCTCGCGCAGCTTATTATCTACTTCATCTCTCTGCCATGACATTCTCATTGAGTTTTGGGTCATTTCGAGTCCCGATACAGCAACACCTCCGGCATTTGCTGCTTTACCTGGTCCGTAAAGAATACCTGCATTCATATATTCATCAATAGCACCGGGAGTAGAGGGCATATTTGCTCCTTCGCAGACTAACTGGCAACCATTTGCGATCAACGTTTTCGCATCTTCTTCATTGATCTCGTTTTCTGTCGATGAGGGAAAGGCTGCAAAACACTTGATTTGCCATGGTTTCTGACCTTCAAGGTATTCACAATCGTATTTTTCAGCATATTCTTTGATTCTGCCGCGTTTAAAATTTTTAAGTTCTATCACATACTGCAGCTTTTCCGTGTCAATTCCATCAGGATCATAGATTGATCCATTTGAATCGGAGAGGGTAACCACTTTCCCATCCATGTCATTGATTTTTTCAACCGTGTATTGTGCAACATTTCCGGAGCCTGAAACAAGAACGGTTTTCCCCTTGAATGACTCGCCCCTGGTCTTGAGCATTTCTTCTGCAAAATAAACGGCACCGTAACCGGTTGCTTCCGGACGTATCATACTTCCACCCATTTCAATGTCTTTACCGGTCAGTACCCCTGTAAATTCATTACGGATCCTCTTATATTGTCCAAACAGGTATCCTATTTCCCTTCCTCCAACACCGATATCTCCTGCCGGAACATCTGTGTTCGGGCCCAAATATCTGCAAAGTTCAGTCATGAAACTCTGGCAGAACCGCATAACCTCATTGTCAGACCTTCCTTTGAAATCAAAGTTTGCTCCTCCCTTACCACCACCCATGGGTAATGTAGTAAGGCTGTTCTTAAAAACCTGTTCAAAAGCAAGAAACTTTAAAACACTGAGGTTGAGTGTGGGATGGAATCTTAACCCACCTTTGTATGGTCCGATAGCACTGTTCATCTCAACTCTGAACCCTCTGTTGATTTCAATGTCCCCTTTATCATTCAACCAGGGAACCCTGAATATGATGATCCGTTCAGGTTCAGCAATCCGCTCAAGAATTCTGGCATGTTTATATTTTGGGTTCTCTTCAATATAAGGTATAAGAGATTTAGCTACCTCCTCCACGGCCTGATGAAATTCACTTTCTGCAGGATTTTTTGCTTTGATCTTATCCATAAATTGAATAACTCTCGAATCCATATTGTTAACGTTTTATAATATAGTTTAAGAGATAAATTAAGAAGGCAAACTTAAAAAAATTTATTAAATGATACCGAAATATTGGCTTTTGCTGCATAAATATATATGGTTCTCAGTTCTCGGTTCTCAGTTCTCAGTGAGTGTGGGTTTAGGGTTTGGGTGGTTCCCGGTTTACCACGTGAAATGCAACGCTTGCCCTGTGAAATTTGAGGCACGAAAATATTTCATAGGGAAGGAGCATATTTCACTGTGGTTCCCGGTGTATGTGGGCTTGGGGTATGATAGTTCCCGCTTCCCGATGAATATGGATTTTGTATATTTAAAATGAAGTTATTACCGGTTGTTAACCGGTAGTAACAACTATCTTGGGTAATACAGAAAAGTCCGGTTGCCAACCGGACCTCTTGGTTCTTGGTTTTTCGCAGATAGTAACAAGTCATTCCGCGAAACGAGGAGAAATCTCTATGTCTGTTATGATTTTCCTTGATCTGGTTTCGACGATTCCAATCATTCATCTGTTTGGCTTAAATAACATCTATAGGTTTATATCAGATTCGCTAATTATAAAATGAGTAAATAACATGAACGATCCGGAGTTATTATACAAGATTGCCCTGAGCTTAATGCCGGGGATAGGCAGTATAACGGCTCGTAAACTGATCAACACCACCGGCAGTCCGCGCGGCGTGTTTTATGAAAAGAGGAGTATGCTGTTAAAAATCCCGGGAGTCGGTCAGTTAATGGCTGAAAAAATTTCAGCTAAAGGGTTACTGAAAAAGGCTGATGAAGAGATTGCATATATCAC
>CAZGOR010000012.1:0-25159 GCA_964527875.1 uncultured Bacteroides sp.
TCCGGAATACACCGGGAAGGAATTCAAGCAAATCAAGTGAATCGACCTGGCAGGTTTCCGGCGGTTCAACGATCAATGTACCGTCCCGGTCAATAAATAGTACTCTCTTCATCTGGCTGAATTATTTAATTTTCTGATATTCTGTCAATCTATCAATCAGCATCTTATTCTCCACTTCAGTTCCAACTGTTATTCTCAGACAGCCTTCACACAAAGGCATTTTTGACCTGTTTCTGATAATTAATTTCTCCGACTCGAGAAAATTATAAATTGCTAAAGGGTCATCAACCTTCACAAGAAAAAAATTGGCATCAGAAGGATAAATTTTCCTGACAAATTTAAACTGATTCAGGGTTTTCTGTAAAAATGTCTTCTGATTTAAAATACTTCTGATCCACATATCTTTCTCCACAGTTCTTTCAAGCATTTCAAGTGCTGTATTTTGGGTTAATCCGCTCACATTATAAGGATATTTGATCTTATTTAAGATTTTAATAACCGGCTTATCCGCAAAAGCAAATCCCAAACGAATACCTGCCATACCCCAGGCTTTTGAAAATGTCTGAAGAATAACCAGGTTGGGAAACTCAGGCAAATGTTTTAAAAAACCATTATGCGGGGCGAAATCAATGTATGCTTCATCAATAACCACAATACCATGAAATTTCTTCAACAAAAACAATATATCTTTTTCAGCAAATGAATTTCCTGTGGGATTATTTGGGGAACAGATGAATATCAGTTTTGAATGATCATTAACCATATGCAGGATTCTGTCCGGATTCAGGTTGAAATCATTGTTCAGCAAAACTTTATCCACCTTTACATCATTGACAGATGCACAAACCTCATACATGCCATAAGAAGGTTCAGGAAGCACAATATGGTCGTTACCGGGAATACAAAATGCCCTGATCAACAGATCGATTACTTCGTCACTCCCGTTTCCTGCAAAGATCCGGTCAACCTCAACTCCTTTCAAACCGGATATTTTTTCTTTCAATGCTGTATGGAGAGGATCAGGATAGCGGTTATATGGCCTGTTAAAGGGATTTTCATTTGCATCAAAGAATATAGCATTCTTTCCTGAATACTCATTCCTTGCAGAAGAATAAGGTGTAAGTTCAGCGATGTTTGGCCTGACCATCTCATCAATTCTGAATGTTTTCATAATGGGATATTCGGTTTATAAGAAATCAATTTAATATTCGTTCTCGATTATCTGCGAGAAGCCTTTTTTCTAATAAATACCAATTTAAAATTAGGAACAGTTTAACAAATTGTAAAATCATTATGTCATAAAATTGAAACCACTATTTCAATCTGACAGAAACAGCATTTTTATGAGCCAGCAGGGATTCCGCTTCAGCCAGCTGTTCAATTGCCGGTGCAAGATTCTGTAATCCTTTTTTTGTGATTTCCTGAAAACTGATCACTTTCTGAAAACTATTCAGACCTATTCCACTATATGCGCGGACATATCCATTTGTAGGAAGGGTATGATTCGTACCTGATGCATAATCACCCGCACTCACAGGGGAATAAGGCCCCAGAAATACAGATCCTGCATTCCTGATATGTGTTGTAACCTGTTCATCATAATCCCTTGTCATAATTATCAAATGTTCAGGCGCATAAGCATTTGTTATCTCAATCATTTCTTCAAGATCATTCATGAGAAGCAAACGGCTATGAGTCAGTGATTCTTCGATATATAACCTTCCTGGTAATTTTTTTAGTTGTCTTGATACTTCACTCTGAACCGCATTCAGTAATGGCTCATCGTCAGTCACCAATAATACCTGGCTATCGGGTCCATGCTCAGCCTGGGCCAGAAGATCTGATGCAATATAAACAGGATTGGCTGTATGATCGGCCATTACCATAACTTCGGACGGACCTGCGGGAAAGTCTATAGCTGTACCATCAAGTGTAACCAGTTGCTTTGCGATTGTAACGTATTGATTACCCGGACCAAATATCTTATAAACAGCTGGTATTGAATCAGTTCCATAAGCCATAGCCCCGATAGCCTGGACTCCGCCAATTCTGAAAATCTTATCGATCCCCAACACTCCTGCAGTATATAATAATGCCGGATGAATTTTCCCATTCTTGCCGGGAGGAGTACACATGATTATTTCCCGGCACCCGGCCAGCCTGGCTGGCACGCCAAGCATCAAAACAGTGGATATAAGAGGCGTTAAGCCTCCCGGAATGTATAAACCGATTTTCTCAACGGGTTCAGCATTGAGCCAGCACTTAATTCCAGATAAGGTCACAATGGCTTCATACCGGATTTTCTGCTGTTCATGAAACCTGGTGATATTTTTAAGTGCAATATCAATTGCATTTTTTAAATCATCCTTAATACATGAACCAGCCCCGGATATCTGTTTAGCTGGTATCAGAAAATCCTTTATCCCGACCTTGTCAAACTGCCGGGTATAATATCTCACTGCTTCATCTCCTTCCTCTCTGACCCGTTTTAGAATTGACGAAACCTGCTTTCTGAAAGGAACCGGATCATATTCCGGTCGTGAAATGATCTCATCCCATGTTTCACGCGACGGATATTTGTAAATTTTCATATCGTTGCTTTATTTTTTGCTTTAATTAATTTCATCTAAATAATTGTAAATCAACCCAGAAACCAGGAATTATTCAACCCAGTTAACAACTAAGTTTGACTGTTTTCTCTAACATTATTTTGAGTTGTGTCACAATGGAATTTTATTGCAGAAATCTTTTTCAAACACTGTTCTCCGGGCTAACCCCCTGTCCCTCCTCTCTCGCGAGAGAAAGGGGAATCAAAAGGGGGTGAGTCCGTAATACCCTGCGCTATAATCACCCAACGAACTGAATAAAATCCATTTTCGATAGTCACGACACAGTCCTAAAGTTTTTCTTTTCCTCTTCTTCAGACGATCATCTTCTCGATGGGGATCACAAGTATCCCCTGGGCACCCAGTCTCTTCAACTGGTCAATAACTTCCCAGAATTTATGTTCACTCAGCACTGAATGGAGTGAGCTCCATCCTTCTTCAGCCAAAGGCATAATGGTAGGGCTCTTCATACCTGGAATGATTTTAACAATATCCGGGATTTTATCGTTTGGAGCATTCAACAGAATATATTTGTTATTCGTGGATTTTTGTACGGCCCTGATTCTGAAAAGGAATTTTTCCAGTACATTGTTTTTCACAGGATCCATTTTCCCATTAGCTATAACTACTGCTTCGGAATGTAGGATTGTTTCAACCTCTTTCAATCCATTACTCATAATCGTACTACCTGAGCTAACGATATCAAATACCGCATCAGCGAGCCCGATCCCGGGGGCTATCTCAACCGAACCACTTATTTCATGGATTTCTGCCTTGATACCCTTTTCAGAGAAAAATTTTCTAAGGATATTCGGATAGGATGTTGCTATCTTCAAGCCTTCGAAATAATCCAGCCCCGGATAATCTATATTCTTAGGTATTGCCAATGATAACCGGCACCTGGCAAATCCAAGACGTTCCATGATCCTGAGTTTGAAGCCTTTTTCAGCCACTACATTCTCACCCACAATGCCTACATCAGCCACACCATCAGCAACATATTCGGGAATATCATCATCCCTTACAAAAAGGATCTCAAGTGGAAAATCACGGGCAGCAGAAATTAACTTGCCTGAACCATTTGGCAGGTTGATACCTGAATCTCTCAGGAGTTCAATTGATTTCTCATGTAACCTGCCTGATTTTTGAATTGTAATCCTTAATTTTTCCATAATATACAGATAAAAAAAAAGGTTTGCAGATGTTGCAAACCTTTATAAATGTTATCATGATTTAGCTTTTCTGCATACTATTCCTGTTCATCGAAGTGATGATGAGTATGTGGATAATATGTAAAAGAGCATTTCATTATTCGTAAAATCGTCACAATAATAGGAATATTTTAGGAATAGATCAAAAAAATATTAAAAAGAATGTATTAAATATCCTTAATCAATATATTGGCTGGTGATTTTTCCAATTCCTTGAATAAATCTGACTGAATTACAGAAAATTGCTTCAAATAATCACTCTCTTCACCGATTGAAAGATCTTGGCCATGCGTATCAAGTTTTTCTATAACATAACTAACTGTAATTCTGTTAATATCAATGGCAGGCAGAAATGCCCGTTCCTTGGGATATTCTGTTGTCGTCTCTGCTATCAGTCCGCATTCCTGGAGATCAAATAAAATATCCCTGATCAATCTGATAGGTATGGACAGGTTATGACTGATCTTTGTGGCAGTCAGTGAAGGATTTCCTTCCATAAAGCCACGAATGATCTGATGCATAACCAGCAAAGTCAGTAACCTTTTTTTTGTAGATGAGATTTTCAGTGCTTCAGATTCAAATTCATATTTTTCGATATTCTGATAAGCGAAAGAAATTTCTGCCCCCAGTAAAACGATCAGCCAGCTGAGTTGCAGCCAGACAAGAAACAAAGGAAGTGCCAGAAAACTGCCGTAAATGGCCCCATATCTTGAAACACCTACCTGGAAATGTATATAAATCCATTGGATTACCTGGAAAATAATCCCTGCAATAATCCCTGCATATAATCCATTTTTAAAGAAAACCTTGGTATTCGGCATGATTACGTAAAGCAGGGTGAACAGTAAGAAAATCAATATATATGGCAACAATTTAACCAGGAAACTCAACAGCGGTCCAAGGTATTGCATATAACTGGAATCACTTTGGGATAAATCAGAGATATATACAGTAATGGTACTGGATAAAACAAAAAGAACCGGTGCAATAAGCATCATCGATAAATAATCACTGAATTTTCTGACAAAAGGCCTGGGTCTTTTGATCTGCCAGATAGCATTAAAGGAATTTTCAATGTTTCCGAGTACCTTCATGACTGCCCAAAAAAGAACTACAAGGCTTATACCGGCAATAAATCCACCTTTAATATTATCCAGCATGTTCTGAGCAAAATCAATGATATAATCTAACACCTCCTGAAATTCTTCTCTCTTCGATAACTTTTCCCTGAGTATTCGCTCAATCCTTTGTTCAAAACCAAAGCCCTTTGAAATACCGAATACCATCGCCGCCACAGGAACAATTGAAAGCATTGTATAATATGTCAGGGCAGAAGCACGAAGAGAAATTCTGTTATCCCTGAATCCCTTCCATGCCATAAGAATAATCCTGAGCTGGCGGAGTAGAAAGGTAAGTATTTTTGGATACCTGCTTAAATCAACAATCCAAATCTCTGTTTTGATGAAGTTAAGGATTCTCTTAATCATATCCAGATAGATGTAATTTTAACAAAGATAGAAACTCCGGCGGTATAAATAACCTAATATCGACACAAACTTTACGTTATCTTATTTATTTTAAGAGCAATAAATGTGATTGGAATGATGGAATGATGGAATCCCGACGAGTCGGGATTCCATTATGATTACCTTTGTGGTTAACAATACAAAAACGATTCATGAAAATTGATATACTTAATCTTGTCGAAGGAGCCAGAAAGGCTCGCGGACTGACAGTTATCATAGATGTATTCAGGGCTTTCAGCACAGCATGCTATGTTACAGATAATGGTGCCATAAAAATCATTACTGTGGCATTAAAAGAGGAAGCATTCAGGCTTAAAGAAACAAATCCAGACTATATCCTGATAGGAGAAGAGAACGAAAGGATGATCCCGGATTTTGATTATGGGAACTCCCCTTATCACATCATGAATATTGATTTCACCTCAAAAATCGTTGTTCAAAGAACCACTGCCGGTACACAGGGATTGGTCAATGCTTTATATGCAGATGAATTGCTGACAGGAAGTTTTGTAAATGCAGGTTCAGTAATAGAATATATACGTAAAAAGAAACCTGAACAGGTTTCACTGGTTGGTATGGGTTATTCCACCCAGGAACCGGTAGAAGAGGATGTATTTTGCGCTCAATATATCCGTAACGAACTCCTGGGAAAGAAATCTGATTTCACAAAAATGGTAAAGGTTATTAAGAAAACCAGTGCAAGACGATTTTATGATCCTTCAAATATCAATTTTAATCCACCCCAGGATGTTGATCTATGCCTTGATCTGAACAGGTTTAATTTTATCCTGAAAGCAGAAAAATCTTCTGCGGGTCTGATTTCGTTGAAGAAAATAGAGATGAATTAAAACAAACATTCAGATGGTTATATTCCAATTAAGCGAACATTGATGGAATGTCATCCTGAACTTGTTTCATGACCTTCTATGACGAAATGAAACTGGTACTTAAGAAGATCCTGAAACAAGTTCATGATGACCTAAATCCTAATATTGACATCATACCCTCCCCCAGACAAACACTATTAAACAGGATAACAGTTCCAACTCATAGTGCTTACGCCGCTTTCCTGTACCTCCACACTGCAAGGCTCAGAATGATCAGTGCATAAATACTGAGATTGACAGTCTCCCGGATAATATGAACCATACCAGAACCCTTCAGTAAGACCATCCTGATGACCCTCATGAAATAAGCCAGCGGATTCAGAATATTCAGTTTGACTGCCCAGTCAGGCATACTATCGGCAGGTGTAAAAATACCACTCATCAAAATAAAAATAATCAGGAAGAAAAATGCCAGAAACATCACTTGCATCTGTGTTTCGGACAGGGCTGATATGAAAAGGCCAATCCCCATGACTGCCATCAAATATATGGAGGCATAAAAAAGCAGAACCAGCAGGCTTCCGGTTACGGGAAGATCATATAGCAATTTACCGATACCCAGTCCAAAACAAAGTTCAAGAAGGGCAAGAATCCAGAACGGAAGAAGCTTGCCGATCACAAATTGTATCTTTTTAATAGGTGTGACATTGATTTGTTCGGCTGTTCCAAGCTCCTTTTCCCTGACCAGATTCAGTGCAGAAAGAATCATACCAACCATGGTCACAAGTATAACCAGAATTCCGGGTGTCATAAAAACTTTATAATTCAGGTCGGGATTATACCAGAAAGAAGATTTAATATCAATTTGTTTCATTGGCGTTAACCTGACTGATCCTGAATAATCCCTGATAATTTCCTGGTTAAAATCACGGATGACAGCATTTGTATAGGCATTTGTCAAGCCGGCAACCATCGCATCGATAGCATCGATCAGTATTTGAAGATCACACCTGTTTTCCTTAAGAAGCTTTTCTTCAAAACCGGCCGGGATATGCAGGATCATATCTGATCTGTTTGCCTCAATATCCTGTTCCGCCTCATCTAATGAAAATGTGAACTTATCAATATGAAAGAAAGAAGAACCTGTAAACTTTCCTGTCAAACGATGTGATATCGCAGACAAATCCTGATCAACAATAATCATCCTGATATTTTTCATTTCCAAGGTTGCCGCATTAACCAGTATGATCAACTGAACAATCGGTACAACAAAAATTACCGGAAGCATGAACCGGTTCCTGAATATCTGCAGGAATTCTTTCTGTATGATGAATAAAATTGTACGCATTTTAATTAATTTATTCCAGTCTGATTTTAAACCGTTTAACACTGATCAAAATCATAAGGGTCATCATGAATAATAATACCAGGGTTTCTTTCCAGATAAACGTGAAATCTGTTCCCTTCAACATGATATTTTTAATGATCACAATGAAGTATTTAGCCGGGACAATTACGCTGAGCCACTGCAGAATCGAAGGCATATTCTCAATTGGAAAGATAAATCCTGAAAGCAGTATAGTTGGCAACATCAGAGCCAGCATTGAGGTAAACATAGCCATCTGCTGCGTCCGGGCTATTGTTGATATCAGGATACCAAGCGACAGGGCTACTCCTATATACAGCAGGCACTCGATGAGCAGTAATAAAATATTTCCCCTGATCGGCAATCCAAACACAAAATATCCAATCACCAGTATACCAATTGTATTGAAAAAAGATAAACCCAAATAAGGAGTGACTTTCCCAAGGACTATCTGTAACGGTTTAAGCGGTGAAACAAGAAGAGTTTCCATGGTTCCAAGCTCTTTTTCTCTTGCAATTGAGATAGAGGTCATCAGAGCAGAAACAAGCATCAGAATGAGTGCCATTGTTCCCGGGACAAACATATATGCACCGGCCATATTTTCATTATACATCATTCTCACTTCAGGAACAATTCTGAGCGGAACCGGTATATTCCTGTTAAGATCCCGAATATAATCCGTGATTATTCCGGAAGTGTAATTCACCACCAGGTTTGCAGTATTGGCATCAGAAGCATCCGCCAGTAATTGTATTTCAGCTTTTTTTTCTCTTTCAAGGTTTCCAGCAAAATCATTACCGAAAATGATGAGCTCCTTTACATTCCCTTCCCTGAATTTTTCCTCTATCTCCTCTTCGTTATCAAGATAGCCATCAAGAATAAAATATCCTGATGCCAGAATTTTGTTCATAATTTGCCTTGTATGCCTGTCATTGGACTGATCGTAAACCGCCACACGGATATCTTTCAGTTCATTGGTTACAACATATCCAAACAGAAGAAGCTGCACAACAGGCATACCGAACAGGATCAACAGCGTCCTGTAATCTCTCAGGATATGGTTAAGTTCCTTTATAACAAATCCCCAAAAACGGTTCATTGTGATTGATAATTTTCTATTTATATGTATTGTTATCCCGAGCTGCCCAAAAGGCGGCGAGGGATCTCCCCGATTTTTTATAACTGTCCTGGTTCATGTCTTCTGTCTTCTGTCTTCTGTCTTCTGTCTTCTGTCTTCTGTCTTCTGTCTTCTGTCTTCTGTCTTCTGTCTTCTGAATAACATTCAGGATTTACTATTCTTTTGTCTTCGCGCTATACTTAGAAACACCTGGTTCATATCTTCTGCCCCGAATTTTTCTTTCAGTTTTGTTGGTGTGCCGATGGCTTCTATGCATGCCTGTTCCATAATCGCCACCCGGTCGCAATATTCAGCTTCATCCATATAGTGTGTCGTTACGAAAACTGTTATGCCTTCATGACCGGCCTCATAGATCAATTCCCAGAACTGCCGGCGTGTAATAGGATCGACGCCACTGGTTGGTTCATCCAGAAAAACAATGGTTGGATTGTGAAAAATAGCAACTGAAAAGGCCAGTTTCTGACGCCATCCCAATGGCAAATCTTTGATCAGTTTATTCCTGGCATATTCAAGGCCCAGTTTTTCAAGTAACTGATCTGTCCTTTTTTTAATAAATCCGAGGCTCAATCCGTAAATCCCTGCATAGAACCTGATGTTCTCATAAACTTTCAGATCCTCATACAGGGAAAATTTCTGGCTCATATAACCAATGCTTCTCTTGATTTTTTCCCGGTCCTTATAAACATCAAATCCTCCCACATTGATCCTACCGGAGGTTGGCAGCGACAGTCCACAAAGGATCCTTATTGCAGTTGTTTTTCCCGCACCATTGGCCCCGAGGAATCCGAATATCTCCCCACGGAATACATTGAAATTAAGGTGATCATTGGCGATGAAATGGCCAAATCTCTTAACCATATTCTCAACTTTTATAACCGGTTCTTTACTATACATTTTGTGTTTATTCATTTTTCCTGGTCATCAGTTCCATAAAACAATCTTCTATTCCGGGAAATAATGGTTCAATCTGAATATCTGTATGGCCAAGGCCTTCAAGATAAACAGTTAATTCATTTACCGGATCCCTGGTTTCACTTAACGTAATATGAACGGACTGACCAAACATAAAAGCAGTCCGGATTATTTTAATAGATTCAATATCCCTGACCAGGCGATACATTTCATGCGATCTGACAGCAAATAGTTTTTCTCCGAACCGGTTACGGATAAATTCCGGAGCATCAACAGTAAGGATGTGGCCATTCTGAATGAGCCCAACGCGGTTGCAAAGACCGGCTTCATCCATATAAGATGTTGAAACGATGATCGTAATCCCTCTTTCTTTCAGCTTCATCAACATTTCCCAGAACTCCTTCCTCGACACAGCATCAATACCGGTTGTAGGTTCATCAAGGATCAGGATATCAGGATTGTGTATCAGAGCGCAGGAAAGTGCCAGCTTCTGCTTCATTCCTCCCGATAACCGTCCGGCCCTCCTGGTTTTAAATGGTTCGATATGCTGATAGATATCCCTGATCAGGTTATAATTTTTTTCAATGGTAGTTCCAAATACTTTAGCATAAAAAGAAAGATTCTCTTCAACTGTCAAATCCTGATATAAAGAAAATCTTCCGGGCATATACCCTATGATCTGCCTGATCTTTTTAAAATCCCTGACAACATCCAGGCCATTGATACGGGCCTCTCCCGAATCAGGTTTCAGAAGGGTTGCCAGTATCCTGAATAGGGTCGTTTTTCCGGATCCATCCGGTCCTATCAAACCAAAAATGATATCTTCTTCAACCGAGAATGAGACATCTTCCAGAGCCTGAACCATTCCATAGCTTTTACTGAGATTATGTATTTCGATCACAAACATTTATTAAAGTATTGCAGTCAGAATCTGATTTCTCCGGGCATCCCGATCTTAATACTGCCATCATTCGAGACCTGTACCTTAACAGCATACACCAGGTTAACTCTTTCTTCCTTGGTTTGGATGATCTTTGGTGTAAATTCCGACTTGTCTGATATCCATGACACAATCCCCTTTAATTCCCGGTTTGTTTTTGCATCCTGATCTATCAGGACAGTGACTTCCTGTCCCAGTTTAACATTTGGCAATTGTTCTCCACTAATATAAGCTCGTAGTTCCATTGTTTCGAGATCAGCTATTTTATAAAGGGTTCTGCCCATAGTAGCTATTTCAAAAGGTTCGGCATATTTTTCCAAAACAGTACCCTTTATCGGATTGATGATGATTGATCTTTCAATTTTATCATTTACCTGGTCAATTTGTGTCCTGATTGAATGAATCTCATTCTCTATCATAGCAAACTGAGTTTCAGTAGCTTTGATCTGACTTTCCAGTTTCCTCAACTGCCCTTCAATCTGATCCATTTGCTGGGTTGTAGCAGCACCATCCTTTAATAATCTTCCAATACGATCCTTTTCAATCAATAATGTTTTTTTCTGTTCCCTGATGACATCAATCTGAGCATAAACATTGATTTTTTTCGTCATTGCCGCCTCTATAGCGGTTTCGAGTTGTTGCTTCTGAAGATGGAAAGGAATTGAGTCGATCAATCCCACTGTATCCCCATTATTTAGCTTTTGTCCCTCAACAATATTTAACTTAAGAATTTTTCCGGATATCTCTGTAGATATTAATAATTCTCTTGTCTCAAAATTGCCATAAGCATCCGAAACATTGTTCCTGTCTGAACAGTTATACACCAAGAAAGAAATGGTCAAAACTGATAATATTATATTTTTCATAGCTGAAGTTTTGAATTTATTTAATCTAATAATCTTTTGAAATATCGCGATGCACTAACTTGCAATTTGTAACCAGCAACCATTTACCCCGGTTAACAACCGGGTTTGACTATTGCATCCGGTTTTGTTCAATCTGCCGATTGGCAATCGGCAGAACTTGTTTAATCCGTTACCAGTCCAACGTCAGGCTTCTCACTATACTTATGGAAATGACCGGGATCCCAAATCCTTGACAACCGTCACTAAGAACGAGTTCCCTCCTCACTTCGTTCGTCGGGATGACTTGTTTCAGGAGACGACATTACTCACTCCCTGCATCTTGCAGCCTCCTGAAACTTGTAACTTACAATTCCTCTTATATATTCAAACCCAAAACTCTGCTCTCACACAACCTTGCAACCTGCAACCTGCAACTATCCTCTTCATCCAAACCCAAAACTCTGCTCTCACACAACCTTGCACCCTATAACTTGCAACTTGTAACTTGCAACTTGTAACTTGCAACTTGTAACTTGCAACTATTATATATTTCCTTTTTTTGTCAAATAATTAATTCTGGCCTGTACAAGTTGAATTTTATCTGTTTCCAGTTTTAATCTTGCCTGTATTTCCGCATTCAGTTCAGTTATATAATCAGCTGACGTAATAACTCCATTCTCGAGTTGGGATGCGGCATTTCTGGTAATTTTTTCCCGGAGTTGTACAATTTCCTCATCCCTCTTAACAGATTCCTCATACTTCAACATTTTTGCATATTCATCTTTCAGCATGATCTGAAGATTTTTGTCAAAGGATTTCTTTCTTGATTGCAAAATTTCCTGTTGCACAGTTATTACCTGACGCTCCCTGTTTGCCTTACCCCAATCCCAGAATTTCCATTGAAGTCCTGCTCCGACAATATAATACTCCCGGAATTCATCCTTGAAAAAGTTAAGAGCCGGATTACCATAACCAAGTGTCCCGAAAACATAAAGTTTCGGTTTTCTTTGAGTCCTGACCATTTTAATATTCGCATCGAGATTATCTGAATGCAAATCAAACAATTGATATTCAAGTCTTTCTGGTTCCCTTGATGGATCAAATTCAACATCCGGAATCACTATGCAGGTTCCCTCGCTTATTGCATTTCCAATAAGTATCCCCAGAATTTCCCTCGCTGACTGTTCAGAAATCCTGATCTCATCCAGTTGTTGTTCAACCTTCAGCAATTCAGCTGTAATCTGATCAATATCTGCTGAAAGTAATACACCATTATTTACTCCTGATTCAACAATCTCAATTTTCTTGTTCAGTTCCTTCAGCATCAAACTGATCATTTGTTCTTGTTTCTTCAAAAGTAAAAGATAAAAAAAGACTGTATTGACTTTTTCCTTTAAAGCATTCAGTTCGATTTCCACCTGTTGCTGGTTAACAGAATAGTTGGTATTTGCGATCTCTTTTTGTGATCTGGTTACCCCACCATCATAAATAGTCTGGCGAATTTCCAGGGTCAATTTATAACTATAATGGGGCATCTGGGGGAATTCAATATCAGGAATCGGAAATGTCATTCCCAACTCAACTACTTCTGACTGCCAGGTATAATTACCATTCAAATCAAGGGAGGGATACCAGTTCACATTGGCATTTTTTATTTTTAAATGGTTCTGTGTTTCCAGAAACATCTGCTGACGAGATACCGGATCGGTATTCATGGCCATGTCATAACATTCAAATAATGTCAGTGTATCATTGAATTGACCAACCACAACAGCAGGAATAATAGCAAGAAAAGTTAAGATTTTATACATGGTGCATAGTTTTCAGTTTTCCCCCGATTTGGCAGTCGGGGATTGACTCAGTTTCTTTATAGTTTCTATATGTTATTCTTTACCCGATTATGCAGTCGGGGATTGAGTCTGTTTATTCCCCCGACTTGGCAGTCGGGGGTTGACTCACCCTCCTTTCAGGGCCATTTCTATAAATCTTGGAATAACTTCTTTTCTCTCTTCCAGGAACCGGTCATATGCTTCCGGATCATTATTAAATCCGATCCTCTGAAATATCGGCCGGGCAACAAACGGAAAAATAACCATCCCTATTAGATTGGCGATCACATGACGCGGGTCCATGTCATGTATTCCCCACTCCTGTAATTTTTTTAACATCTCCGGAATTGTCACGGACGGATCAACTCCCCCCTGCTGTATCAATCTAACCAAACGGTCAGGATTCACCGAAATTTCCTGGAAAAAAAAGAATGGCAGAAAAGGCATCTCCTTGAGCATATCTGTATATGTCTCTACAAAAACCTCGAATTTTTTCATCATTGGAATATCCTTCATAAATGTAGCGGCAATAACCGGCACCACTCTGCCAAGAAGATCATTAAAAATTGCATCAAATAATTTATCCTTATTCCTGAAATAATAATGCACAAGCGTACGATTTATCCCAGCTTCATCTGCAATATCCTGCATCGAGGCCCCATCTTTTCCTTTCAGCATAAATACCTTTCCTGCTGCTTCAATAATCTTACGTTCAGTATCAGGTTCTTTTTGATAATGATTAGATTCAGGTTCCATGATTTAGATTTTTAACAATAGTGTTAAACTATATGATTAAACATATTAGTTCAACAATTATGTTTAACGATTGTGTAAAAATATGAAATATCTTCTTATTTCCAAATTATTTTCAGAAAAATTTCGAAGAAAAATGGAAGCGTGGTTAAAATTTAACATGTCTTAAATTGAATACTCATCCGAATGACCTGTAGTCATCGGATGAGTGATCCTAGAATATTTTGTTTTTTTCTATCTTTACGCTCTTAAATCAGTCGTTAGCATGAAAAGGATTATCATCCCCGTTTCTCTTTTCATATTATTCATCCATTCATCATGCAAAAAGATATGGATAGATTCTGATATAACCACGGATGAACTTTCCGGACACATCGAATTCCTGGCTTCTGATTCATTGAAAGGAAGGTATCCCGGGACACCTGAAGATCTGATCGCAGCCAGGTACATTACAGATGAGTTTAAAAAAGCCGGGCTTCAATGGCTTACTGAAGACGGTTTACAGGAATATGAAATTGTGACCTATATTGAGGCAGGCGACAGCAATATGCTGGTATTTGATGGATATACCGGCGAACATGGAAAAGATTTTACGCCATTATCATTTTCATCGGATGCTAATGTTGAAGCTGAAGTGGTTTTTTGCGGTTATGGTTTTGATATTGATCAGGAAGATCTCAAATGGAATGATTTCAGGGGGATTGATGTTACAGGTAAATGGGTCATGGTCCTCAGGGGAAATCCTGAACCGGAAAAATCAACTTCAATATTTGATATATACAGTAATGAAAGAGATAAAGCAATGGTAGCCAAAGACCTGGGAGCTTCAGGTATCCTTTTTGTTTCAGGTCCCCTGTTCTATCCGGATGATGAATTAATGACATTAAGGTCCAGGGAAAGTCAGACTGGTATTCCTGCCATTCACATAAAGAGAGCAATGGCAGACAGGATACTGCGTGTATCTGTCCAAACCATTGGACTGCTTGAGAAGGAGCTGAATGAAAAGCGTCGTCCCCACTCCTTTCCGACTGGTGTGATACTCGAAGCTACCACGAATGTTATACCTCATAAGGTAAATACCTATAATGCAGTTGCATTTCTTGAAGGATCACATCCTTTGAGAAAGGATCAGTATATTATCATTGGTGCTCATTATGACCATCTTGGTTTTGGAGGTCCGGGATCAAGCAGCCGGCTTCAGGATTCTTCTGCCGTACATTACGGTGCCGACGATAATGCTTCAGGTGTATCAGGTATGATCGAAATTGCTGAACGATTTGCATTATCTGAACTACGACCAGAAAGGAGTCTGCTGTTCATAGCTTTTGGTGCTGAGGAAATGGGTCTTCTTGGTTCAAGATTCTTTACTGAAAATCCATTGGTTCCTCTTGAACAGGTCAGTCTGATGGTTAACTTCGACATGATAGGAAGAATGCGTAACCTGCATTTACAGGTTAGTGGCACAGGTACTTCAGTTGAAGCAGAAGGGATATTAAAGCATTTTGCTAATGCCAACAGCATTCAGTTAATGATGAGTCCGGAAGGTTATGGTGCATCTGATCATTCTTCTTTTTATGGTAAAAATATACCTGTTTTATTTCTTACCACAGGTGTTCATGCTGATTACCATACACCGGATGACAGTCCGGAAAAAATCAATTATACCCAGATGGTTCATGTTGCTGATTTTGCATATGACCTGATCGATTCGATAGCCCGGATGGATTCATTACTCACCTTCAGGGAAGCAGGACCAAGGGTAATGCCTTCAGGAAGACATGGCAGAGGAAAAGTGGCACTCGGTATCATGCCTGATATTACTTCAACAGATGATACCCCGGGAATGCGTGTTGAATTTGTATCTCCTGGTAAGCCGGCTGAACTTGGAGGAATGAAGAAGGGTGATATTATTCTTGCGATCGACGGAAAACCGGTAAATAACGTATATGATTATATGTTTCGCCTTCAAAAAATCAAGCGTGGGCAATTAATCATTGTAACAATTAAAAGAGAAGACAAACAGCTTGATCTCCTGATCCAATTATAAGGAATGAAAAAAACACTGATCTGGACGATATCCATTTTAATCACGCTGGGAGCAGCTGTTTATCAGCGGCTTACAGGACCTACTTATCCTGAAATATTCAGGATTAACCTTGAGAACCAGGATATAAAGATAAGTCTGCCTGCCAGTCATGGAGGAGAAACAAATAAACGGATCAGGATTAAAGAGGTTGAAAAGCCTGTAGAAGGATTCATTACTTTCCGCAGATATCCAACTAGTGAATCGTGGGATACCATATTCATGCATCGTGATGAAAATGTACTAACCGGCTATCTTCCTGTACAACCTCCCGCCGGAAAGCTTGAATATTACTTATTTTTAAAAACTGATACGGAAACAATCAGGATTAATGAACAACCTGTTATAATCCGCTTTAAGGGAAGCGTACCCGGATATATTCTGATACCCCATATCCTGTTTGTTTTCGCTGCAATGTTATTATCTACTTTAACAGGCTTTTTCGCAATATATAACTATCACTCTTACCGGACACTTTCGTGGATAACCCTCATCCTGTTGTTCATTGGAGGATTAGTACTAGGGCCGGTTATTCAAAAATTTGCTTTTGGGGATTTCTGGACAGGACTTCCTTTTGGAAGAGACCTGACAGATAACAAAATATTGATTGCCTTCATTTTCTGGCTGGCAGCTATTATTGCCAATCTTAAGAAAGAGAGGCGGTGGGCAACAGTGCTTGCTGCAGCAGTTTACCTGGTTATTATTCTCATTCCACACAGTCTGCTTGGATCAGAACTTGATTATGAAACGGGCGAAGTGGTAACCGGAATGATCATGTTATTTTAAATCTTTCATATTCATTAAATTAATATTTATTTTTATATCAAATTGAAATCATTTTAAATACCAGGTGAAAAAAATCATTCACATTTCATTACGTCTTGTTTTTGGGCTTTGTTTATTACTTTCACAGTTATTCAGTAACCGAACAACATTTATTACAGAAAATTATTTATTGCTGATTGCAGGGATTTTAATTGTTTCCCTCGCTGTTATACTTTTTATTTCTGCCTCAAAACATCTCAGTAAAGCTCTGAATAACAATCAAATTGCAGTCACGGGACCATTCAGGTATATTCGTCATCCTATCTATACCGGCATATACGTGCTTACTTTTGGTTTGGGATTGATATTCTTTTCATGGCTCTGGTATATTGTGATGATTGTTTTTATGCCTTTCTGGTATATAGAATGCAGGGAGGAAGAAAAGGAAATGTTAAAAATTTATGGGCAAGAATACTCTGATTATCAAAACCGAACAAAAATGTTCGTACCATTCATTATTTATTAAGATTATGAAAACTAATCAAAAACGGCGTGAATTCATCAAGAACAGCACGTGTGCCGGAATTGGTTATTGTTTTTTAATAACTTGCAGCACTTACCTAATTTAATCGTCTTTATACCGGAACAAGATGGCAAATGAACCTGCGTATCCCAACATTCATCAGGAGTACATTGACAGGTGCAGAGAGGGCGAGCGGGAGGCACAATTCGAAATTTACAAGTTATATTACAAATCAATGTACAACACGAGTCTGAGGATTGTCAGGGATTCCCGGGAAGCAGAAGAAATTATGCAGGAATCGTTCCTTGCTGCGTTCCGGAAAATCAATATGTATTCCGGTCAGGTTAGTTTCGGGGCATGGCTTAAGAAGATCGTGATCAATAATTCACTGGATGCCCTGAAAAAAAGGAAATTTCATATTGAGGACCTGAATGAAAATATAGCAGAACAACTTACAGAAGAAGAGGAACCGGATGAAGACCTGACGACAACCAGGATTAATGAGATCAGGCAGGCTATTGATCAATTACCGGATGGTTACAGAATCGTTCTTTCATTGCACCTTCTGGAAGGTTATGACCATGAGGAAATTGCTGAAATTCTGAATATCAGCAGTTCAACTTCAAGGTCACAGTTTACAAGAGCAAAACAAAAATTGTTGAAGTTGCTGAAAAATAAAAAGTAGAGAAAAACAATGCAGAACCTGAAGCATAAAATAATAAACAACCGCCAGGAATTTGACCATGCGGAACCAGGTAACGGACACTTTGAACGGTTTGCGGAAAAGCTTCGCAGGGCAAATATTGGCAAAAGGTTTAGCATCCCTTACTACCTGAAGATTGCTGTTGTATTAATACTGGTTTCAATATCAAGCATCCTGATATACGAATATATCAGACCGGCAAACCAAAACACATATGAATATACATTTGGAAAGATATCACCTGAATATCGTGAAGTTGAAGATTTTTTCATTCATACCATTAATACCAGATATGAAAAGCTTGAAAACCTGAATGTGGGAGATACAGATCAAAAAGAAATGATCAAGAAAGAATTAAAGGAAATGGATGATATGCTGGAAAGTCTTTCCAGAGAGTTAAAAAATGAGCCCAATAATGAAAAACTGATTAACGCGATGATTCAACATTACCAGATGAAACTTGAAATCATGAATTCAATCATCGATCAACTCGAAGAAATCAAACAAATAACATCTAAAAACAATAATAATGAAGATAAAGAGATTTAGTCCGTTTTTTCTGGGACTGTCAATACTTTTCTGTTATTATCAGGGAATATATGCCCAGAATGAATTAAGCAAGGAATTCCATGAGGAATTTAAAGCAGATAAGAACACTATTTTAACCGTGGATAATAAATACGGCGATGTTGACATGAAGGATTGGGATAAAAGTATGGTTAAAATTGATGTGATTGTGGAAGTCAAACACTCAAATGCAGAAAAAGCTGAAAAGCTTCTTAGCTATATTGACATTGTGTTCAGTGTTGACGGAGATCAAATAACTGCTAAAACAGTCATAGATGAAAAATTCAACAGGTCATCAAGCTGGAGAGATGATAACGACCTAAGTATCGATTACACCATCCAGATGCCAAAAGATATTAACCTGAATCTTAACAACAAATACGGTGACATTTTTATCAGTGAACTGACCGGCAGGGCAATGATCGGATTGAAATATGGTAAGCTGAAAGCCAACCGTATTTACAGGGGTAACGTAAAGCCTATTACAGAGATTGAGCTTGGCTATTCCGATGCTTCTATCGAGGAATCCAGCTGGCTGAAAGTGAACATGAAATATTCAAAACTGAATCTGACCAATACAGTGGCTGTTGTTCTTCTCAGTAAATACTCAAAACTTTTCATCGATGAATGCAGCTCACTGGTTATCGAAGGCAAATATGATACTTACGAACTCGGTAGTTTGTCAAATCTGGTAGCGAATACGGATTATTCCGGATTCAAGATAAAGGAAATGCAAGAAAAATTAGATTTGGAAACCAAATATACTGATTGCAATGTTGATTATGTTCCGCCTACCTTCGAAAGCATCAGTATCGACACTAAGTACGGTGGATACAGGATAGGTATAGATGAAAATGCTTCATATAAACTGGACGGTTTTGCTGAATATGCAAAGATCCAATACCATGATTCAGAATATATGAGCAGGATTGTCGAGAATAACTCTACAAAAGTCTATGGAACAGTTGGTAGTGATTCTAATCCATCCGCCACGGTAAATGTTGTCAGTAAATATGGAAATATCAGGTTAACTGATTAACCTTAGAAAAACAATTATATAAAAAAGAGGGGGAAAAATCCCCTCTTTTTTTATTCCATGAAATTTGAATTTTAATTTTGAAGAAATCTGATAAAAATGAGACACATCTTTTACCCGTTCATTCTGAGTTTGCTTTTAATGACAAACTGTTCTCAGGATGAATCCCCGGAGTATGTGATCGTAGTACATGGTGGAGCCGGAAATGTAACTCCTGAAAATATACCAGAAGAAATACAAAATGATTATATCGATGTTTTATCCCGGGCTCTGGATACTGGTTTCACCATACTGCAATCCGGCGGTTCAAGCCTTGATGCTGTTGAAACAGCCATCCGGCTCATGGAAGACTCTCCACTGTTCAATGCCGGAAAAGGTGCTGTTTTTACAAATAAGGGTAAAAATGAACTGGATGCTTCCATCATGGATGGATCAACCCTGAACGCGGGAGCAGTTGCATCAGTTACTGATATCCGTAATCCTATCAGTGCAGCACGGGCAGTCATGGAACAATCGGACCATGTAATGCTGGCAGGCAAAGGAGCTTCACGGTTTGCAAGGGAAAAAGGCCTGGAAATTGTCGATAGCAGTTATTTCTATACTGAAAGAAGATGGAAAAGCCATCAGCAACAACAGAAAAAAAAGATCGTGGAAAAACACAGTACAGTTGGCTGTATTGCCATGGACAAGAATGGCAACCTGGCGGCAGGTACTTCAACAGGAGGAATGACGAATAAAATGTTTGGCAGGATTGGCGATACCCCGATCATTGGCGCCGGCAACTATGCAAATAATAAAACATGCGCCGTTTCAGCTACAGGGCATGGTGAATTTTTTATCCGTTATACCGTTGCACATGATATTTCGGCCCTGATGGAATACAAAAACCTTTCACTTGCTGAAGCAGCCCGGCAGGTTATCCACGAAAAACTTGAACCGGCCGGGGGCAAAGGTGGAATTATTGCCATTGATAAAAAAGGAAATGTTGCCATGGAATTCAATACATCCGGCATGTTTCGGGGATATGCAAAATCAACAGGGGAAAGAGAAGTTTTAATGTTTGGGAAAGAGTAGCATGGAGCATGGAGCGTGGAGCATGGAGTGAAGTGAATTCGTGAATTCGTCAATTCGTGAATTTGTGTGTATGTGAGTGTGAAAAGGGTGTGATAAAGCTTCCGCAGGAAGCGACATGTCTGTAGCCACATGAATGCTTCTCAATTACAAAGCTGCCGTGCACCTACGCTGAAGCTTCAGCGCAAGCGTAAGGCTGCGGCATGTATAAATTGTAAAAAAGTCGATAGGTGCAAGTTGCAAGTTACCAACCTGTTCAGCCGAGCAGACCGGTTACAGACCCCTGAAAGGGGTCAAACTATGAATAATCCGGTACGAAGTGCCGGGTAAAGATGTTAGGAAAGAACACAACCCCGAAAGGGTTGAACAAGTTCTGCCAGTTGTTAACCGGCAGTTGATACCATCAAGGGTGTGTGTGACAGAAAAAGGATTGTGTCAAAACTTCAATAGTATGACTACAATATCATTTCACACCCCCCTCCAAACCTCCCCCCCGAAAGGGGGAGGCCAGGAGGGGTACCTGTTCCCCTTCCCACTTCAGGGGAAGGGGTCAGGGGATGGGGTGAAGTTTGGAAAAACACGTTGCAAGATTCTTGATACCATTACCTGGGAAAGTGGTTGTGACACACCCCCACATTTCAACAACGTGGATGACGACAGAAAAGTCCGGTTGTTAACCGAACACATTCAATACCCGGGAAAAGCTGTCCAACACATAATCCTATCCCACACTCACCGAGAACCGAGAACTGAAAACCGAGAACCATTTATCCGGTTTCCAACCAGACACATTTATTAAAAAGATGAGAAAATCATGTTTTTACAACATCCTATTGTCAGTCACCCTTTCAACAATAAACCAGGGATTTAAAAGCTTTTTTTTATTATAAGTCAGAGCCTGGCCGTTATCATATCTTTTAACACTACAGCCGGAAAAGACAGCCACAGCCTGTCCGGCGGCTGTATCCCATTCCATTGTCGGGCCAAACCTGGGATAGATATCGGCAGATCCTTCTGCAACAAGACAGAACTTCAGGGAACTGCCGCTGGATATGATATTAACCTCTCCATGTTCTCGCTTCAGAGCAGAAATATATTTACGGGTTTCAAAGCTTTTATGTGACCTGCTTGCTATAATTGTATATCGGTGGTTTTTCGCTCTTAATGGCAGTTTTTCTGAGTAACTTATAATCTTATCAAGATTGACCGGTTTCAATTCCCTGATTTTCGATGCTTTGATATAATAGGATCCGAATGAGAAGGTACTAAAAAATAACTTATTCAACGCAGGTGCATAAACAACTCCAAGTGACGGCAGGTTTTTCTCTATCAGGGCAATATTGACAGTGAATTCACCATTTTTTTTCAGGAATTCTTTCGTACCATCAAGCGGATCAACCAACCAGAAAGAACTCCATTCTTTTCTTATTTCATAACTTTCATGTATTCCTTCTTCACTTAATGAGGGTAACCCTGTTGCAGCCAATTCATTAACAATTATTTCATGTGCTTCCTTGTCAGCGCTGGTTATTGGCGAAAAATCCCTTTTCCTTTTAACTTGGATCTTTTTACCTGTATAATACTCCATGATAGCACTCCCGGCCATCATCGCTGACTGTATGGATAGCAAAAGAAATGAATTTATTGAAGGATTCTGCATCGGTTTCAGATCAGATAAATCAGATAAAGCATTGTTACAGCAACAACCATATAAAGAAAAGTCAATGGTGCACCTACCCTGAAAAAATCATTAAAGGTATAACCTCCGGGACCATATACCATGAGGTTAGTCTGAAATCCAATAGGTGTCATGAAATTTGCAGCAGAAGCGAAGGCTACAATTAATACAAAAGGCATGGGATTCAGATCAAGGTTAACGGCTGTAGTCAGACTGATAGGGAAAACAATTGCTGCAGCAGCTTTGGCTGTAATATAAGCAGCAAGGACACTGGTGATCAAGAATATCCCGGTAAGAAGCCCGATCTTTCCAAAGGGCATGAATAGTGAAATAATCCCATTGGCAATCAGGTCGGCCGCACCCGATTTAATCATTGCTGTACCCAGAGCCAGTGATAGCACTATGATAATGGCCAGGGTATAATCAATGCTTCTCGGAAGTTCTTTTGGGTGAGTGATTTTTAAAGCAAGCGAGAGAACCATCAGTACCAATAAACTTAAAATCAATGGGAAGAGATTCAATGCTGATAAAATGATTGCCGTTATGATCCCGCCCAATAAAACAGCATTTTTATACCATTCCACCTTAACAAATTCACGAACTTTCGATATGAAGTAAAAATCTGAAGTAGTGGCTGTTCTCTGCACAAAATCTGCCCCGGTGAACAGAAGGAGCACATCACCTGCCTTCAGGATAACCTCACCAAACTTGCCTTTGATCAATTCACCATTACGATGGATAGAAATAACAGCAGCATCAAATTTTTGCCTGAAATTAGTTTCTTTCACCATTTTGTTGATCAGTGTTGAGTTCTGAGAAACAACCACTTCAACAATTTCTGACCGTTTCTTTTTAGCAAACATTCCAACTTCAGGTAATGATAATCCACGCTGCTCTTTGATCATATCCGCTATGGTTTCATTATCCCCGGCAAAGATGAGCAAATCTCCCCTGTCCAACAATAATTCCGGTCCAAAATCAGTTATTCTGTGATTACCCCGCCATATTTCAACAAGATCGATTCCCGGAAGATTTTTGAATCCGGCTTCTTCCACTGTTTTACCTGCAAGCTCGGATTTTTCAAATATCCTG
The DNA here is from genome assembly GCA_964527875.1 of uncultured Bacteroides sp. GTDB lineage: Bacteria > Bacteroidota > Bacteroidia > Bacteroidales > SM23-62 > LJUQ01. Next base: position 23,472 of record CAZGOR010000012.1, read on the forward strand.
GCCTCTATAAGATACTCACGTCCCCCGCTTGAGAACTGTGTGATAACATCCGGCCGGGATGGAAGTAATCTATTACCAATAAACATTAGATATACATATCCAAACACGACCATGGTAAATCCAACGGCTGAAAAATCAAATATATTCAATGGTTTCAGATCCGGTGCAATGGTCTGTTCTGCTACTAATCCGCCTACAATAAGATTTGTGGATGTGCCGATCAGGGTTGCACAACCTCCGAGAATAGCTGCATAGGAAAGTGGAATGAGAAATTTTGAAGGGGTATAATTATTTCTCTTACACCAGTTATGAACATAAGGCATCATGACGGCAACTAGTGGTGTATTATTCAGAAAGGAAGAAAAACCCGAAAGCAGGAGTATCATCCTGCTTAAAAATCCCTTATAGCTCTTGGCTGATTTGAAATACCGGTCGAAGATGATTTGCGCCGCCCCCGTTTTTCTGATCAGGTCTCCTATCATAAGCAGCAAAATAACAACGGCAACCTGTTCATTGGCAAAACCTTTAAGAATTTCACCGGGTGTCAGTACACCAAAAACACCTAGAAAGATCACCCCAATCATAAAGGTAAAAGCCGGACCAAGTATTTCCCGGTATAATGAAATCAGGATAAATAGTACAACAATGAAGACCAGGATCAGGTCAAAATCTAGCATAGATTGAATTTAGTGTACCTTCAGAAAACCTGTAACAAAAATATAAACAAGAGTGTAAAAATAACACTTTATGCAAATAAAATTTCTAAGTTAGGGGTTGTATCACAACTACTTTTTCACGCAAAAAGCGCAAAGAAAACAACAATTCTGCAAAGCATAAATGCCTGTTAATCAACACTTTGTGGACTTTGCGTAAAGCCCTATATTTATGTTGTGACACAATCCCTTATAGCAATACTGGATGTGACAGAAAAGTCCGCCCGTCCTTACCGAACGCCTGCCTGCCCGTCCGACTGTGTTATCCGGGCGGGAACGAATTTATTCGTTCGTGAGCCTGTCCTTCAATGGCAAAAAGGTCATAAAATCAGCATGATGAACGATGTAAGCCTCTGCAGAGCGTTTGATCAGGTTTCCTTCATCAGCATGTGCAGCTATGATGTGACATACCTCAGGTGGCACACCTGCCTCTTCAGCAAGTGACACTCCTGAAAAAGGATGCCGCAGGTATTTTCCATATTTTCCCTGTACTAACTTTCCATCAATCATCTCATATTCAAGCAGTTTGCCAACATCAGCCAATATCGCTCCGGCAATTAAATAATCCATATTGACAGGGAGATTTTTTCCAAAAAATTCCTTTATATTCAATCCGCTATCTCTGGCAATATGAACAACACATCTTTTATGATCCATAAAGCTGACATCCGGATTTTCGATGAGAAGTGTGAAAGGTATGCACTGAAGATCTTCTGCCGATAGTGCACTGCGATCCAGAGCATTTTCCCAGGTTTTTGCTGTTTTCTCTCGCAGGTCGGAATCAACGATCCATTCCAGCTCGGGCCATAATTCAAATATTTTACGATTCATATGTCTTGCATTATTGTCATTTAATCACAAAGGTAAACTAAGGTAGCTAAACTGCATAACGAGTTAGTAAAACTTTCAGGTCTTAAGGTTATCAATAATAGCATCTGTCATATCGGATGTTGAAGCTGCCCCTTTTTTTATAAC
>CAZGOR010000013.1:0-8277 GCA_964527875.1 uncultured Bacteroides sp.
GTCTACGATTGATTCATTGCTTAATTCCACTTCGTCTCTTTTTACTTTAGACATATATAAAGAGTTTATCAATAAAAAGGCATCCGATAGAAAGTTGGTGGTTTTTTCTCAGATTTTTGGAATTATCCTGTTACTGTTTAGCGTACTATGGGCTCCAATGGTTGGGAAATTCAGTACTATTTTCGACTATGTTCAAAACTGCTGGGCACTGATGCTGGCTCCTGTGATGGCAGTCTTTATCCTTGCCATATTATGGAAACGCGCAACAAATACTGCGGCCATCACAACCCTGTTTTTTGCTTTTCCCATGTTACTGGTGGTTTTTCTCCGTGAATTTTATGGTATCGGGGAGCAGATAAATATATTTAATTTATCGGGTGTCATTTTTATCATTTCCCTTTTAATGATGTTTGTGATTAGCTTGTTTACTGAACCGGCAGATCCAGAAAGACTGAAAACAAATATCTGGAAAGGCGGGATGTTGAAATCCAAAGAGAAAGTATACCCCAGGTGGAGAAGAATAAAACTGTGGTGGATTATATTGGTATTATGTTTTGTAGTTATTTATATCATATTATGGTAAAAACAAAGCAAGATTAATGGAACAACCCATAAGTTTGAAATACTGAGCACTATACAATGAAAACATAAATTATTTTAAGAAAAAATGTCAAAACATATAGGAATCGTAGCATGCAGCTATGAAGGAGCAGCTCTCTGTTATCAGACTATTTGTAATGAAGGTTCAAAATATCTGGGTGAACATGCTCATCCGGAAATTAGTCTTCATAATCATCCATTAAGTGAATATATGAAGCATATTGAAACTGGTAATTGGGAAGGTGTGGCAAAACTGATGTTATCGTCAGCTGAAAAATTAGTTAAAATGGGAGCAAACTTCTTAATCAGTCCGGATAACACAATTCATCAGTCTTTTCCTATTGTTGTGGAAGCGTCACCTGTCCCCTGGTTGCATATAGCTGAAGAAGTTGCAAAGAATGCTGAAGAAAATAATTATAAAAAAGCGGGCATTCTTGGAACGAAATTTTTAATGGAAGGACCGGTTTACCCGGAAAAATTGAAGGAAAGAAATATCGATTATTGCATTCCTGAAGAAGAACAAATGGTAAAAATAAATGATATCATATTCAATGAATTAGTATATGGTATTGTGAATGCGGAATCGAAAGATTATTTTCTTTCTGTTATGAATGATTTGAAATCAAAAGGATGTGATTCAATAGTTCTCGGATGTACAGAAATACCTTTGATTGTTTTACCGGAAGATACATCACTACCAACATTAGATTCCACAAGAATATTAGCAAGGGCAGCGTTAAAATATGCAATTGAATAGGTCAGTATAAAAAATGTTAATATAAATTGATTAATGCGTTTTGCGATTAAATCGACGATATTGATAATGAGGAATTTGTAGAGCCGCGCCGCGGCGCGCCTCTACAAAAAAATATATATGATTCAATTACTTAGCTTTTTCAATCCCACAACGGGTAACTGCTTAGTATTTTTTCAACTACCGTCACAATTATTTTTTCTTTTTCCCTGAGCAAATCGTGATACTTATGGTTTGTAACTTCCTTCACTATATACTAATTGATTTGGGAGGAATCTTGAAATATTACTATTTACATGCATTGATAAATTGTTCAGCAGCGGCTTCAATCTCTTCATCGGTGGAATTAATATGAATACCCCATCCGGATCCCAGGCCATCATCTACTACACCAACGCTGATATTTATGGCACGACTCAGGATATCATCGGTCCGGGGATAGGAACCTTTGGTATGCGGCTGACCTATTTTTTTCAGGTGGTTTAATATGTGTTCCATGTTAGTATACACATGCCATCCGCTCTGGTCAACAGTTTTTGTTCCCAATGCTTTTGAAACTTTTTCAGCTTGTTCTCTGGTATCGAAGATGACAGTACAAAGTGTTGCACAGTCGCCTTCAGGATCATTCAGCGTTCTGAATTTAAATCCTGTAACTTCAGAAATCAGGTTTTTGAGTTTGTTTCTTTTTTCATGAAGTGTGGCCACGATTTTGTCAATCTTGCGTAACTGGGCGAGTCCCACTGCGGCAGTAAGCTCATTCATCCGGAAGTTTAATCCTAACAGGTTGCGTTTCCCAACTTCTACCCCAAACCGGTTTGGGCTATGACCCTGATCGTGCATAGCAAAAGCGGCTTCGTAAAGTTTTTGATCATTTGTGACAATAAGACCGCCATCGCCACTATTGATGGTCTTGAAAATGTTAAGTGAGAATGCACTTATGTTACCAATTGTACCTGTTTTTTTGCCTTTGTACGAAGCACCTGCTGCCTGGCAACTATCTTCTATAACCAGCAGATGATGCTTTTTTGCAACACCCATAATTTTGTCCATATTGCAGGGATTACCCAGCATGTGTACGGGCATGATTGCTTTTGTTTTTGCAGTGATCCTGTTTTCAATATCATCAGGATCAAGCGTAAGGCTTTCATCTATTTCGGCTAACACGGGAACTATTCCAAGAAAAATGGCTGACGAGTAACTGGCAATAAAAGTATATGCCGGGACAATCATTTCATCACCCGGGTTTAGTCCTGTTGCTGCTATCGATGCAATTAAAGATGAAGTTCCGGATGAAGTTGCCAGTGCATATTTTACTCCACAATATTGTGCGAATGCTTTTTCCAGATCGGATACCTTATGAAGGAAGTTGGGATCATCTTCACTGCCATAGCGAAAAAGATACCCGCTTTGCATAACTTTCATTACTTCGTCTGTCTCTTCTTTTCCAAACCAATATTTACCCGGACCTGACATGATTCAATTTTTTAATAAGGTTTTTTACTGAAAGAGATATCATTCTATAAAATTAATGCTAATTCGTTATACAATCAGCAATATCCTATTTTATTTTTTTGTCTGATATATCCGATCGTAACAGGTAAATGGAATACTGGAATGTTGGAATACTGGAATACTGGAATTCCGGCAAGACGGGACTGGAATGTTGGTCCGGTTGACAATCGCCGAGTGCTCCTGACAAGAGAACTTTTCTGTTTCATCCAGCACTGTTCCAAATGCCGATTGACAATCGGACTTTACCCCATTATCTCAAAATCCAAACACTCCAGTATACCAGTATACCAATACCCACACCACTACACTCACACACACCAATTTACCAATTTACCAGTTTACCATTCTTCCATGAAGCTGAATTTGTGTGCAAATTTATCAGGTTAAACAAATTAATATCCATTCGATCATTGAACAGAGATAACATCAAATTCTCCCTTGATCCTGATATCTTCCGATGAACTGCCGACCATTACCTCGAAGGTACCGGGTTCAACGACAAGCTCCATATGTTTGTTATAAATAGCAAGATTCTCGTAGCTCAGATTGAATTTAACAGTTTTCTTTTCGCCTGGTTCAAGCGTTACCTTTTTAAATCCCTGTAGCTTTTTTACCGGAACCATCACAGAAGCTAAGACATCTCTTACATACAATTGAACAACTTCGTCGCCTTTTCTGTTACCGGTATTTTCGACATCAACACTTATATTAACTTCACTATATTCATTAATTTCTTTGGGATTGATCTGGAGGTTGCAGTATGTAAACGTGGTATAGCTGAGCCCATAGCCAAATTCCCATAATGGTGATGCCGGCATATCAGCATATGCTTTCCCCCATCCATGTTCAATCCAGTGCGATTTATCCGGCATGTGATTATAATAAACAGGCAGCTGACCGACATGCCTGGGAACGGTCACCGGCAATTTTCCACCGGGATTGTATTTACCAAAAATGATGTCGGCAACGGCATGTCCTCCCTTTTCTCCCGGCAGCCATGCTTCAACTATTGCCGGAATATTTTCTGCAGCCCATCGTATTGACAGAGGTCTGCCGTTAATTAAAACCAGTATTGTAGGAGTTCCTGTTTCATATACTGTCCTGAGCAGTTCTTCCTGAAGCCCCGTCAAATCGAGACTTGCCACATCATAACCCTCACCACTGGTAATATTACCTCCGGGTGTATTCCATGCATTTTCGCCAAGTACAACGATGGCTGCATCTGCAGTTTCTGCTGCTTTCCGGGCCTTTGAAATATCATTGTAATCAGTGCCGGTAACATTACATCCCTGCACATATTCCACAGTCGTATTTGAGGAAACCCCGGCTTTTATACCATCCAGAACTGTGACAATATCCTGTAAAATAACTTTTGCGGTATAATCTCCAAGCTGGTTAATTTCATTGTCTGCATTCGGTCCTATCACTGCGATTTTTTTAATATTTTTTTGCAATGGTAAAATATTGTTCTCATTTTTTAACAATACGATTCCTTCACGGGCGGCCTGAAGGGCAACTTCCTGATTTTCCATGGTATGGGTTATGTTCATCGCATATTCGGGATCAACGTATGGATCTTCAAATAACCCAAGGCGGAATTTCTGTTTCAGAATTCTTCTTACTGCCCTGTCAATCAAATCCATAGAAACCTTTCCCTCATTGACATTTTCAATTAATGGCAACAAATATCCATCTTCAAATGAGATTGCAACATCGACTCCTGCTTTAATTGCCAGTTCACCTGCTTCTTTCTGGTTTGATGCAAGGTTCGTATATACAAGCGTACTCAAACCACCTCCTTCACTGAGTACGAGTCCGTCAAATCCCAGTTCCTGCCTGAGAATCTCAGTCAACAAAAATTCCGAAGCATGTGTAGGTATTCCGTCAATTGCGGGATAGGTAGCCATAACGCCAAGTGCACCGCTTTTTTGTATACCTGCAATCCATGGTGGCAGAAACACTTCACGCAATTTTCTTTCCGATATCTCCATAGCGCCTCTTTCCAAACCGCTGATTGGTTCGCTTTGTCCGGGAAAGTGACAAAAACCTGTCACTGTCTTGTCTTTTGCAGAAACATTATTTCCCTGGACTGCACCTACTATGGTTTCTGCAATGCGTGAGCATAAATACGGATCTTCACTGAAACCTTCTTCATTTCTGCCCAGTCTCGGATCCCTGTTCGGCTCGATAACAAGTGTAAACATCTGATGGATCCCGACAGCCCTGGCTTCACGTGCAGCTATTGAATATATCTTCTTTACGATATCCATATTCCATGTACTCCCTATGGTCAATCCCTCCGGAAAGATGGTGCCGCCGGAGCACATTAATCCGTGTGTACCTTCCTCTGTTTGAAGAAGAGGGATTCCAAGGCGTGTTTGCTCCATTGCTATTTTCTGAAGCTCGTTGAAATTGTGAGCCTGCTGGGCAGTTCCTTCATGCAGTATAGTATTTGCGAGCGTAAAAAAACCACCTATCGGTCCAAGGCCTTCAAGGAATGTGCCTTCAGTCATTTTTCTGCATCCTTCAAGCTTCTCCGGAATGTCACTTCCCAGTTCCGAAATATAAACACAGGGCATATTCATCTGGCCTATTTTTTCTTCGAGTGTCATCTTCGAAAGAATATCCTCAACTCTTTGGTCGATTGAAAAAAGAGGATTTTTGTAAACGGGCATGACTGTAAACGGGGCTTCTCCTCTTTTATCATTGATATATGATGCAATGTTATGAACATTATTTATCCAGATACCATTGGAAGCATCTGAAGCATATTTACAAATTGCTTCAATTGTTGATAATAGTGATGTTTGATGTCCTTCTTCATCCATCTCATGACCGGCCAGAATCAACCATTGTCCTTTGTTTCTGGCAGATTCAATTAATTGTTTGATTTCGTCAAATGATTTACCATCCAGTTCCATACCTGTCAGTTTAGACATATCGCAATAAACGGGATCATTCGGACCTTCGTCGAGCCATCCGCGTCCGCTTTCAAATAATGCTGAGACGACAGGCACATAACTTTTAGTATTTTTACCTCTTCCAACAAATGTTTGCCCGCAGGTGTATGCAAAAGAAACAGGATGGACACCCAGGTACTTTTCAATAAATTTACTGGCAGAATCTAGCTCCGCAGCCATTTCCTGAAGAGTGTAATCTTCTAAAGCTTTATGTCTTGACCACTCAAAATTACCACTGCAGGGGTGCTTAATAGTATGATTACCTATTTCATGTCCCTTGTCAAGAGCTTCCTTCCAGTCATCGATCCTCTTAATCATATTGTCGGGCGATATATAAAAAGTAGCTTTTACCCCAAATTGATTAAGTAAAGGAATTCCTTTGTCAACCTGAGAAAGCCGGGCATCGTCGAAAGTAAGGCTTAAGGCCATTTTTTTCCCTTCGGGCCATTGAAAATCGGATTTTTCCTGATTCGTATCTGTTTGATACAGTTGTGCTGTGACAATACTGCCAGCCAAAGAGATAATGATAAATATGAAAGTTGTTGTTTTCTTTAAGGCAGTCATGATGTTGATGATTTATTTTTTTAAAAATTACAATCTTTAACTACTTAGAAAACTATCAATAGTGTAAAACGGAAGTGATATAACGGGGATTCCTTTTTTAAAAGGTGCCTGTGATATTTTGATCGCTTTTTCACTTTGATATTTTTCAATAAACATATGCATGCTTTTCATGCGCCCGGTTGGGCCCGATTTAATTTCCACTGGAACTACACGGGCATCCTTTTCAATTAAATAATCAATTTCAGCCGTGCTGTTCTTGGCTTTTCTTCCCCAGTAATATAATTCTGCTTTGGTATAGGGCGATTGGCAGGCAATGAGTTCCTGTCCGGCAAATTGCTCGGTAACTGCGCCTTTATAAATGACAGTGAAGTCTTTTTCTTTAGCTGTTTCGTGGTAAACACCACTTATGGCATGAAAAAGGCCCACATCAAGAAATAATACCTTGAAAATGGATTCGTGTACACCCGCGGCAAGGGGAAGACCTGAACCACTTGTTTGTCTTACCCGGATAACAACACCTGCCATTTCAAGTAACTCCAGGGCCTCTTTTAGTTCCCTCGATTTTATGGATCGATCCACCTGTGCATATATAAATTTTTGTCCCACCATTCCTGGTACGGCATTAAATATTTTTCGGAGATAAGGATGTTTTGATACTTTTGAATATTTGGCAAAATCATCAATGTACGTATCAATAATGGAACGTTGTATCCTTTGGCACTTTAGAACGTCACGTGTTAAGCCATATTCTTTCACTACTGCCGGCATACCTCCGGTAATGAAGTATTTTCGCACATATTCATTCAACTTTTCGTGAAGGTTCATCGACAGGTTTTCCAACCTGGCAAAATCCAGAATGTAATTTCTCAACCCTGATTCTCCAAGTGCATCAAGAAATTCTCCAAAAGAAAGGGGGTAAAGATAAAGGTATTGTATCCTGCCAACCGGTATCCTGAAGTTTTCGGAAGAAAGAGCAAATTCAAGGAGAGAACCAGCTCCTATTACATGCAATCCGGACATTTCTTCAAAAAAGTAGCGTAAAGAAACGATTGCTTTCGGGCATTCCTGAATTTCATCAATGAATAGCAGGGTTTTACCGGGTTCAGGTTTTTTAGCGGTGTATAAACTGATTTTTTCAACTATATCAGCAGGAACGTTGGTATTGAAAATATCTTTATACTCAGGATTCCTTTCAAAATTAAGGTAGATTATACTTTTGAATTCTTTATTGCCGAATTCGGTTACAATATATGTTTTTCCTGTTTGCCGCGCTCCCTTTATCAGTAATGGACGCCTGTTATAAGAATTTTTCCAGTCAATTAATATTTGGTAAATGTCTCTCTTCATTTTTTGGCTAAAATCAAAAGTTAAAATTACTATTATTTGGACAAAAAACAAGCATATAAATAAAAATATTTGGCTAAAATCCAAGGTTATAATTGATAGTAATTGGTAAAAACCAGGGATTTATCTTACCAATACCCGGAAATTGTTTAAAACATGGAGTTCTTTCTAAATAAAGGAGAGACCCGTGAGTTTTTGTAATAATTCCTCCGCGTATGTCTCCTTCTCAATTTCCCAACCCTTTTCTGAGTAGACGATAACAGGAAGCCTACCGCTGTATTCAATTTCAAGGAAACCATTCCGGATAATCCAGTCGATTCGGTGTGCAATTTCCGGAAACGTTAAATGGCGTTAAAATTCATAAACAGGAGATTTGTCCAATCCATATTCCAATAATTTTTTGTCTCTTGAGCCCTTCAGAATCTTGGTCAGCAGTGTCCTGCCACCAGTGGCAATGAGCTCACCGGCAGTCCGGAGGATGGCTTTTATTTCGTCGTTTGTCAGATAAGTGATTCCGCCACTGTCTATGCGATATTGCACTCT
>CAZGOR010000013.1:8287-23629 GCA_964527875.1 uncultured Bacteroides sp.
TTTGTCTTTTTCTGCTCATGGTAGCATTTCTTTGAAAAAACAAATTAACCTGATTTTGGGAGATTCCTCATACGCCTTCCAACAGATTCGGGATGCCATCAATTCTGGATTCGCTTATAACTATTGAACCGACTTCTGAAGTAAAAAAATAAATGGCTAAATGGTTTATTTTTAGTAATATGTGTCTTAGCAAAATAGCAATTTAACAATTTAACAATTAATTTAGACTCATTACGGAACAACAATTATCCCATCATCCTTACGTATTATTTCATCAAGAGTAAGCACCCGGGGTAAGTCATAAATTTCCCTGATTGTTTCTTCTTCATTAATCCATGTCAGAAGTGGTCCCCAGCTCATGAACCATTCCCAGTAAGGCTGGTTTTCGATCGTTTCCGGGGCAGGCAATTCACCTACTTCACCCAGGGCAATAGGTTTTCCTTTTGCCAGCTCACGCAGGTCATCATGGTGGGATTGCTTATAATCTTTCCTGTACACATCAGCTGCAAGGACATCGACGTAATCATCGCCAGGATAGAACAGCTCGTAATCAAAAGCCTCGTCTCCCGGTATATCTCTGGGTGCATTAGTGTTCCATACCCAGATCAGGTTATTCAGTTTGTGATGTTCAGTGAAATATTCAAACATCATATGCCATAATCTCGAAAAGCCATCTTCACCCTTATGGTTGCACCACCAGAACCAGACACCATTCATCTCATGGTATGGACGCCATAATACCGGAACATTTGCTTCCTGAAGCTGCTTGAGATACCCAGCAATGTTATCTACCTGTGCTTTCCACTGGTCGTTTAAAGTAGTACCCGGAGTGGTGAGTTCCTTCCATGTTTCTGCTGAAGGCCGGTTCTCCATGGCCCATATATTATGCCCTTCACAATGGTCTCCTTCTGTCGGAAAACAACAATGCCACATCAGGGTGATGATATAACCTTCCTGATATTTCTGAATTGCTTCATGAATCATATTCTGACGAACTTCGTCTATGGTAATATCAAGAAAATCAATACTGTCGGATGGATCAGACAGGTTTCCAGGACCGCAATGCCCGAAACGGGCATAATCTTCTCCTTCTACAAAAAAGCTGAAATCGCTTCCCCATATAACAGGATATTTACCCGTTATCCGGTATACTTCATCGGAATATTTTGATACCCTGTTGATGAAATTATGTTGCCCGGACAAAGTATATTTTCCCTGGATGTTATAGAGAAAATTCAGTAAAGTTCGGGCTTCAGGAGAAGCATTGATGTTTACAGGCTGAGGTCCTGTTTCAACCGTTTTGCAGGCAGACATAAGAATCAGTCCGGTTGTTAATATGACAAATAATAAGGTTTTCATAATATGTTAAATTTTAGTTTGAAGGAAAATTCATGAGATGTATAAAGTTATGAAAAGATGATTAAAACAGTTGTTTATATATTAAAGGTGTATCCCAAATTAGTTAATTTTATTTAATTTTAGGACTAAAGGCGAATAGATTAATAGTTCTCAATAAGGATCTGTGTATTACAATTAACTGCTAATAGTTTATAATATAATAAGGAGTTCTCGCAGATATTCGCAGATTTTACCGCTGATTTTGCAGATTCCTCATAAGCAGTGGATTAATTTCTGTGGAATCTGCGGGAAAATCAGCGGAATCCCTGTCTGACAGTAGGCAAGTGCGAGAAAAAAGACTAACAAGAAATAAAATGAATCAAACCAGACGTAGTTTTTTGACAAGTTTATCTGCTGCAGTGTCCGGTACTCTGGTTTACCCTGCTATTTCATTTGGGATTGAAAAGGAATTTATATTGAAAATCGGGGTATGCACAAGGATTAGGAATAATGAGATTTTGCACGAATTTGGATATTCATATATTGAGGAAGGTGTGCAAACATTCCTGGTGCCGCAGAAAAGCGAAGACGAATTCAATGAAATCATGGCTCTGGCAAAAAAATCAAAACTACCGGTTGTTGCCTGCAATGTTTTTATACCGGGCAGTCTGAAAAGTGTGGGCCCCGATGCAGATCATCCGGGTATCCTGGAATATGCTGAAACTGCTTTCCGGAGAGCTGAAATAGCGGGTGTAAAAACCATTGTATTTGGCAGTGGAGGATCAAGAAAGGTTCCCGAAGGTTTTTCAAAGGATCAGGCAAGGGAACAATTTATTGAACTCTGTTCTCAGATGGCACCAATTGCGGCAAAATATGATGTTATTGTTGTTCTTGAACCTTTGAATTCCAAAGAGTGCAATTTTATCAACCTGGTATCTGAAGGAGGGGAAATGGTAAAGGAAATAAATCATCCGAATTTCAGGCTGCTTGCCGATATTTACCACATGAAAATGGAAAACGAAGGACCTGAAAGTATTTTGACATATGGTAATCTTATCAAACATCTGCATATCGCGGAAAAGCAGGAACGGGCAGCTCCCGGTACCTATCAGGAAGACTTCAGACCATATTTTGAAGCACTGAAAAAAATTAACTATCAGGGCTGCATGTCTGTTGAATGCAGATGGAAGAACCTGGAGGAAGAAGCTGCTACAGCTATTGAATATATCAAAGAAATTTACACATGATATTGATCAATAAAATTTTATTGTTTGCAGTAAAACTGTATTCCCATCAATTACATTTATAAAAAATAATTCTGATTTGAAATTTTACCAGACATTGCAGATAATAAAACACATGTTCCGCAGATGAAAAGAATACTTATACGGTTAATTATCTTGTTATCGGTTTTCTGTATAATATACTCGTGTTCAAATAATAATGACAGGATATATTTTATAACCGGTTTTAAAACCGGGGAAGTTACAGATCATTCAGTCATCATATGGACCCGTTTGTGCAACAGCGAAAAACCACGCCCGGTAATTCACGAAAGGCAGGAAGTACCCTTCCGCTCACCACTGAATTTTGATGAAAACCAGCCTGTTGATTCTATGGACGGCGCTGTTCCAGGTAAAGCAGGGGAAGTGCGTGTCGTTTTAAACAACTCAGGTGAGGAGTTGGTTTCAGAATGGTTAAAAACCAATGAGGAACAAGATTACACATTGAAAATTCCAATAGGTCAACTTAAACCCCATACCATGTATGAAGTGAAACTCGAGGCCAGGGTAGCCCCGGGTAAACGCATTTCAACAATATCCGGCCATTTTCGTACTGCTCCATCAGAAGGCCAGTCTGTTTCCGTATTATTGACTTCTTCATCCTGCCAGTATTTCTGGGATTTCGATACAAGCGAAAGGGGATTCAGGATATATGAAAGCATGCGTAAGCTTAAACCGGATTTCTATGTACAGACAGGTGATTATGTGTATTATGATAAACCGGGTCCGATTGCAAGCTCTGTCAATAAAGCCCGGCATAAATGGCATGCTAATAATGCGTGGCCCGCACTGGTTGATTTCTTTAAGGTTGTACCGGTTTATATTGAAAAGGATGATCATGATATGTTGAGAGATGATGCCTATCCTGGTATTGAACCGTTAGGTGAGTTGACTTTTCAGCAGGGACTTGAAATCTGGTATGAACAAGTACCGGTGAAAGGAAAACCATACAGAACATTCCGGTGGGGGAAGGATTTACAGATATGGCTGGTGGAAGGCCGGGAATTCCGGAGTCCGAACACTGAACCTGATGGACCCGGAAAAACCATATGGGGAGAGGAACAAAAGGAATGGTTTGTTCGGACAGTAAATAGTTCTGCTGCTACCTTCAAATTGTTATTTTCCCCCACACCGGTTGTGGGTCCCGACAGAGAAAAAGGTAAAAATGACAACCATGCCAACAGGGCATTTGAAACAGAAGGTAACTGGTTAAGGGAGTTCCTGTCAGCTCAACAAAACATGTTTGTTATTAATGGTGATCGTCACTGGCAATATGTGTCGGTCGATGATAAAACAGGAGTGATGGAATTCAGTCAGGGTCCTGCCAGCGATTCACATGCACAGGGTTGGCAGCAATAAGTAACCATTCATGCCTCTAAATCCCACACACACATATCCCAAAATTCCGCATTCGCCTGAGGAGGCTTGCTTAAATTTCTCGGTTCTCGGTGAGTGTAGATCGGGATTATGGGTGTGATCATTTTTTACGGATTTTGAATATGAGGCTGTTTCACAACTACAATTTAAGGTTTCACGCAGAGCTCGCAGAATTATCGCGAAGATCGCAAAGCTCTGATTAACAGACATCTGATCTTTGCGGACTTGACGTCTTCTTTACGTTTTTTGCGTGAAAAGGGAGTAATAACACAACCCCTTTTCTGTGTCATCCGGAGCTGTTGAATGTGTCCGGTTGAAAACCGGCAGAACTTTAATACTTTCCAACTTTCACACTTCCTTAGCCTCAGCCTTCTTTATTAATATTCAGAATATTCCCGGTATAAGCAGGTATTTCACCCGTGCAGCATATTCTCTGTAACCATCCAGTTCATTTTGCAGTGTGTTATCTTCGAGAATAGTTCTAATGATGAATAGAACAAATGTTACTCCGGCTGGCAACAGGCCCCATAATGAACCAAGGATCATGGGAGTGGCAAAGGTAAATATGATATATCCTGTATAACCCGGATGCCTTACCCATGCATATGGACCGCCTTGCGCAACCTTATGATTTCTGTCAACCTGGATCCTGACAGAAGTAGAGAAATACTTGTTGGATACCATAGCCCATGTAAAAAGGGTATTTCCGAGAACCATGAGGAAAATACCGGTAATATGATAATACAGGGTAAGTTTTCCTGACCACCCGAACCGGTATTCAAGTCCCGATATTATCATAATAGAAATGGCAGGTATGATATTAATGTTGGTTATAATTTTGTCGAACTTTTTTACATCTTTTTTTTTCTTCCCACGCTCGGCAACCAACCCGGGATCAAGGACCAATGCATTGGCTGCAAGAATAAGAATACCGATCCCAAGATATATCCAGGCCCATAACCACCATATTGTTCCTGCTGATATGAACAGGATAATCATGATAATCAGCAACTGGCTGATTACCTGAAAAAAGCGTCTGAGAACAGGCTTCATAATTGAAATATTTCATATTAAATTACAATTTTCTTAATTTTCTGAAGTATTTCAGATATTATTTTAGATAATATTTGCATGGAAGTGTCAGAATATAATAAAATAGATTGGATTTTATTAAAAAGGTTTTAAAGGCTTCTCGCAAATTTTCGCAGATTAAATCGCAGATTCTCGCAGATAACCAATTTCAGTCATACTTTATTTGCGGAAATCAGCGTTTGAATCTGTGTTAATCAGCGAGAAATAAACAAATTAAGATTTTCAATACATTTATAAATGTAATATTTTTAGTGTGATATAAATAAAATTACGCAACAATGAAACGAATAATTAAAGCCTGCTTATCAATTGTATTATTAATTTTATCCGGGTGTGTACATAAAATAGAAAATAACAATAGAGTGAAAGGAATTTTATATACAGATCAATCTCCTGTTGCAATTGAAATTGCTGATGGTAAGATCAAAGAGATCAGTAAAGTAAAAGAATTCTCCGGGGAAGACAAAAACATTTTTATTGCTCCCGGACTGATCGATAACCAGGTAAATGGTTACAAGGCGGTTTCTTTCTCTTTCAGTGGTGGGGAAGAGCTTTCTATGGAAGGTATAAAAAAAGCTACCATGGCTTTATGGGAAGCTGGTGTTACGACTTATCTGCCAACGTTAACAACAAACAGCCGGGAAATATTGTTAAAGAATTTTGCAATACTGGCCAAAGCAAAGGAAAATCCCGATTTTTATGGTTCTATTCCGGGTTTTCATCTTGAAGGACCATATATATCACCTAAGGACGGTTACAGAGGGGCTCATCCTGCCAGGTATGTGAGGAAACCGGATTGGGAAGAATTTATGGAATTATATGAAGCTTCAGGTGAAAACATTATGCAGGTAACCCTGGCCCCTGAAATTGAGGGAGCGATGGAATTCATCACCCGTCTGCATGATATGGGGATTGTGGTGGCTCTCGGTCATCATAATGCTTCTCCGGAGATTATCACAGAAGCTATCGACAAGGGTGCCCGGATCGCAACACACCTGGGCAACGGATGTGCCAACATGATCAACCGGCACCTGAATCCGCTCTGGCCACAGTTATCAGACGATCGTTTGATGATCAGCATCATTGGTGACGGTTTTCATCTCCGTCCTGAGGAAATTCGTGTCTTTTATAAGGTAAAAGGCCCTGAAAAAACGATCATTACCTCTGATGTGACCCATTTTGCAGGATTACCAGCCGGAGAGTATACAACACCGAAAGGCGAAAAAATAGAACTCACGCCCGAAGGAATGATAAGGTACCCGGCTCAGGATGTACTGTATGGTTCTGCTTCCCCGATAACCAAAGGAGTTGGCAATGTTATGAAAGTTACCGGATGTGATTTAAAACAGGTAATTCAAATGGCCAGTACCAATCCGGCCTTTCTTTATGACCTTACCGACCGTGGAGAAATAAAACCCGGAAAACGGGCAGATCTGATTCTGTTTACTGTTGATGATTCAAAAATCAACATTATCAAAACGATTGTAGAAGGTGAAGTGGTTTATCAGACAGAGAAATAGTGGCATGGTATGTTTTATAAATAACATTTGATGTTTTTCTAAACCTTTTATAAAAAGTTCTCGCAGATTTCAGCAGATATATGACTTTAAAATTATTATTTTCTGCAAGAATCTGCGATTCCCTGTCTGGCGGCCTCGCTCTGCCGTAGCTTCGCGAAGGCGATGCAGGCAGGAATCTGCGAATATCTGCGAGAACTTATTATAGTTTTAAGAAACATTACATTTACATTCTGAAATTGTTCATCAGTTTAATTTATAAGATATGCATTCACCAATCCAATCCTTTAAGAAAGATAATCTTCAGGTCAGAATTTTTCAGGATAAAACTGCCATGGGAAAAGCAGCTGCTGAATTTGTTTCACAGCATCTTAATAAGGCTGTTCAGCAGGATGGGTCTGCTAGTCTGATCCTTGCAACAGGAACATCACAATTTTCATTTCTTGAAGCTTTTAAACAAAAAGATGTTGACTGGGAAAAAATTACAGTTTTTCATCTTGATGAGTATATCGGAATTTCGGACCAGCATCCGGCCAGTTTTCGTAAGTACCTGAAAGAACGCATTCTTGATGAGGTCCATCCCGCTAAAGTCTATTTTCTTAATGGAGATGCCGAAAATATTGAAGCAGTAATTGAAAATTACGAAGCTCTTTTACAGAACAATCCTGTGAATGTAGCATGTATCGGAATAGGTGAAAACGGACATATTGCATTTAATGATCCGCCAGTGGCTGATTTTAACGATGCCCATCTGGTAAAAGTTGTAGAACTGGATGAAGCTTGCCGGATGCAACAATTAGGAGAAGGATGGTTTCCAACCTTTGAAGATGTACCCGGAGAAGCTCTTAGTCTGACTATTCCGGCAATCATGAAAAGCAGGGTGATCAGCTGTTTTGTGCCGGATGAGCGAAAGTCAACAGCAGTTTTTAATAGCCTGTATGGTGAGATTTTTACAACCTGCCCGGCTTCTGTATTAAGAAAACATCCAAACACGGTATTGTGGCTTGATCAGGCTGCTGCTTCAAAAATAATAAATGTGCCCAACTGAATAATAGGTCAAAGGATTGTTTCACAAATAGCTTTTATATTTTGAAGTAATAAATAAATCTGTTTCTCGCAGATATTCGAAGATCCCTGCCTGCGTGCCGAAGCACTTCGACAGGCAGGAATCTGCGTGAATCTGAGAGAACTATTTTCAGTGTTTAAAAACAAGCTTAAGTTAGTTATAACACAGTCCCATTAATTAACCAATATTAAGATGAAAACTACCACAACATTACTTATCCTTTTCTGTTTTCTCCTTTCAATTCAGAATTCAGGGGCACAGGATATACCGCTGCAGACAAGACCCGATACTGATCAGTCAAACAATATCCGAAATTACCTGATGAAGGAAGCTGCAGAAATATCGGATAATGCCCTTGCCGGAATAACTTCAATGGAGTATTGGGAAAAGATCAGGCCACAACGGTACAATGAGTTTCTGGAAACTATGAGGATTGAAGATATGCCTCCTGTTGGTCAGCGGTCCGACTTGAATGTGCAGATTACAGGGACCATTCAAGAAGAAGGATACCGGATTGAAAAACTTTATTATGAATCACTGCCCAATTTATATGTACCGGCAAACCTGTATATTCCGGACAATATTAAGGAACCGGTGCCGGCTATTTTATATGTTTGCGGGCATTCACGTGAACAAAAAGTTCATTATCAAACATATCCCAGGAAATTTGCACAGCTGGGATTTGTTTGCCTTATCATCGAAACAATACAATATGGTGAAGTATTGGGTGAACATCATGGCTGCTATGCAAGGGGGTGGTTTAACTGGTACAGCCGTGGTTATACACCGGCAGGGGTGGAGCTTTGGAATGCCATTCGTGGACTTGATCTCCTGTCTGAGAGGCCTGAAGTTGATCCGGAGAAATTAGGGGTAACCGGACGGTCGGGAGGCGGAGCACAGAGCTGGTTCATCGCCGCTGCTGATCCGCGCATTAAGGTGGTAGCCCCAGCTGCGGGAGCCACTACCCTGAATGAGCATATTTTAACAAGGAGCATCGACAGACATTGTGATTGTATGGTACCAATCAATACTTTTTGCCGCGACTTTCAGGATATTGGGGCCCTGATTGCGCCCAGGCCTCTGATGATTGTTCAGGGTGACGGTGATAACCTGAATCCAATAGAAGGAGTCAGGGAACTTTATAAAGATATCAGGAAGGTTTATGAACTTTATGGTGCACAAGAAAAAATTGTGCTTGTTGAGTATCCGGGAGGTCATGCTTCCATTCCGGAATCGAGGAAAAAGATGTTCTTATTTTTTGTTGAACACCTTATGGGGGAAATAATTTCCATTACAGAGATTGGCGATTACGATGGTTCACCGGAAGTCATGTTAACTGCGGAGGAGTTGAAGGTTTATGTAGACGGGCCGCCAGATGATGACCGTACCACAACAATCCAGGATTCATTTATTCAGTTACCGGCAGCTCCTGACATTTCAAATGAAGAGGAATTATTAAATTTACGGGATTCAGTGAACCATTTCCTCATAAACAAATCATTCGGTGCTTTCCCTGAAACTCCGGCTTCGTTGAAGCCACACCTGGTATCCAAATCGGCTGATATGGGTCCGCATGGAAATCATGTTTACAGTTTTATTCCTGAAGAAGGCTGGCGATTAAAAGTTGATATACACTGGAGAAATGATCCGGATACTCAAAATCCATTAATGATTGTTTTAAGAAACCCAAATGAAGACCGTTATGAATCTGAAACATTCATTGATGGTTTGGGAGATGAGTGGAATATAGCTTACCTTGAGGTGAGAGGGGTTGGTGAAACGGGGTGGGATCCCGGCCTCCAATGGCATATCCGCCGTGCTTCAGCCTGGACAGGAAGAACAATCGCTTCAATGCAGGTGTATGATTTGTTGCGTTGTATGGAGTTTTGTCGCACGCTGGAAGCAGTTGATCCCGGAAAGATCGGCATTGCTGCCAAGAATGAAATGGGCGTGGTTGCATTGTATGCTGCATTGCTTGATGGACACTGTCATACGGTAATATTGCAAAATCCACCCGAAAGTCAGGATTTACCAAGCCAGCCGGATGGGAGAGAGGCAGCCACCGAGATACTCAATTGTCTTAAAGTTACCGACGTATATCAGTTGCCTGCTTTTATATCCTCTACCAATATTACATTCAAAGGGTCCATCCCGGATTCCTATCTATGGTCTGAAAAAATCCGCAGGAATATCGGTGCAGAAGGATTTCATAGGATTGGTGAGGAGTAACCAAATACCCCGGTTAGCAACCGGCAAAACTTTACACACTATACCCTAAACCCACACCCACCAACCGAGAACCGGGAACTGAGAACTGAGAACTGAAAACTATTCTTCCTCAGCCTTCTTCTAATGCAACACTGCAACAATTCATTACCCACACACTCATCCCCACACTCCCTTAGCCTTAGCCTCAGCCTCCTTGCCTGCCGAAGTTTTAACGAAGGCAGGAGCCTTAGCCTTCTTCTATTGCAACCCTGAATTATTCTTCCCTGATTTCTTTCAATTCTTTCCAGAATGACTTGAAAAGGAAACTTCGTTCATCCAGTTTGCAGAGATTTTCGAACATTGGTTTTGTTACTGTGAATGCAAGCAGGTTTTGAGTGATCAAGCCATTTATCCATCAGTTTAAAGGAGGATTTTAAACCTTCGTTATTTACAAGAAAATCCAGATAATCTTCCCGTGACCTACCTTCAATACCGCAGATCCAGTGCCCGGCTCCGCCACAGCCATAATTATCTTTTGTCAGGTGAAGTGTTTTTCCATTCAGCCATTGCTTAAAGAATGAAAAAACGCAATCATGTCCTGTCTTATCCGGTTTGACAAGTGGTTCGAAAAGATCAATATCCGGTGAATCGTAAAAGCCGATCAATGGAATTTTTAAACCGATTTTATCCAGAAGCCTGGAAGGATCGGGTAGGATAGGGGAGGAGTTGAGGTTTATCATTAAGATTATGTTTGATTTTTGATTTCAAAGATAATAGGTATATTTTTTTGTTAAAGTATAAATCATTCCTGGTTCGGGGCTGTGTCACA
Source organism: uncultured Bacteroides sp. (assembly GCA_964527875.1). Classification (GTDB taxonomy): domain Bacteria; phylum Bacteroidota; class Bacteroidia; order Bacteroidales; family SM23-62; genus LJUQ01. Next base: position 18,998 of record CAZGOR010000013.1, read on the forward strand.
ACTTATAAAAATGTTTAACCACAAAGTGCGCAAAGAATGCGCCAAGTTCGCAAACCTGCCTGCCGGCCTTGCTCCGCCGAAGCGGCTATGCGAAGGCGAAACAGGCAGGGAACTGATATTGAGTTAGATACTTTTTGTGCTCTTTGCGCATTCTTTGCGATCTAGCGGTTAAATATAATTGTGACACAACCCAGAGTACACAGAAAATTTATAGAGAACCACAGAGTTTTTCGTATCTCCATACTCCCTACTCCTTACTCCTTACTCTTTGCTGTCCCTTCTTCGCCCCCTCATCCCTTCACTCTTTCACATTTTCACACCAATATTTATTCATCAATCCTTAACAGAGTCACATGCGACGGATATTGACTGTCGTGGTAAATCCGGTGTGTAGCTTTCTGGAAATCATCTTCACTGCAATGGTAAATATCCACAAATTTCTGAGGATTTCGGTCTACAAGCGGGAACCACGAATTCTGTACATGGATTATGATACGGTGACCTTTCTTAAATGTATGGGCTACGTCGGGAATCTTGAATTTAATTTCTGTGATTTCACCGGGGTTAATAGGCTCTGGATTTTCGTAACTGTTTCTGAACCTGCCTCGCATGACATCTCCTCTGACCAGCATTTGGTATCCCTGCATAGGTATGTTATGATCGTTGGAAGGATAATTTTGCAATGTATCGGGAAAAACATCGATCAGCTTTACAATATAATCTGCATCGGTTCCTGTAGTAGTGACGAACAGATCGGCTACAACAGGACCGGTAAAAGTGATCTCTTCCTGTAGTTCACCAGTCTGGTAAACCATAACATCCGGTCGCCGTGATGCAAAGCGTTGGTCATCAGTCATGTAGGTTGTTGTTCTGCGCAGGTGGACATCTTCGGTATAGGGAACCGGTTTCATTGGATCAGAAACATATTCATCCCAACTATTGTTGATTTTGGGAGTTTGGAAAGCAAGGCCATTGGAGGGTTGAAGATACAGGTTGACCTCTGATACATTTTCCGGTGGCCATGTCTCGAATTCAAGCCATTCATTCAGTCCTGTGATAAAAATTGAAGCTTCAGGAAGGTCCATATCACCTTTATCTTTCAGGTAATAATTGAAGAATTGTAAAATTATTTCCTTTCCATACTCAGACGTATTGGTTCCCCAGTAAATATTACCTAAATGGTCACCATTGCCAAATGCCCATTGGCCATGTGACCAGGGTCCCATCATGAGTTGGTTTGAAGTAGTTGAAGGACTTTGTTCTTCAATGGATTGATAGGTGGCGAGAGGACCATAAAGGTCTTCTGCATCGAACCAACCTCCCACAACAAGAACAGCTGGTTTAATATTTTTCAGGTGTGGTAATGGTGTTCTGGATTGCCAGAATTGATCATAATTAGGGTGATTCATGAGATCGTTCCAGAAGCGGATGGAATCTCCAAAGTATTTTATTGTAATGTTATAAACCGTACCCATGTCAAGGAAGAATTTGTAATTATCCTGGTGAGGCCATGGAAATCCGGTATTTCCCTTTCTCGTCGGTTTTGGGCGGGGACGGCCGAAACCATAGTAAAAGTTGGTTGCATCCATGATGAAAAATGCACCGTTGTGATGGAAATCATCCCCGACGAACCAATCACCAATAGGGGCCTGGGGTGATACGGCTTTCAGGGCGGGGTGAGCTTCCGGGAGTGACTTCGTAGCATAATATCCCGGATAAGAGATGCCATGTATCCCAACCCGTCCGTTATTATTTGGAACATTATGAATGAGCCATTCTATGGCATCATAGGTGTCACTGTTGTCATCCGTGTCCCGGTTAGATCTTTTATCGGGAATAAATGGCCTTACATCAATAAAATCCCCTTCACTCATATAGCGTCCGCGCACATCCTGGAAAACCATAATATAGCCTTCATCAGTATATTGGGTAAGAATACCAAGGTAAGTATTGAATTCTTTCTCTCCTCGGGGTTCTGAGTTATAGGGTGTCCGCATCATCAAAATGGGATATTCTGTAGTCTTATCTTTTGGTGAATAAATTGAGGTAAACAGACGGATACTATCACGCATGGGTATATACACTTCCCGTTTTTCATAAAATTGTTTAATGTACTCCGGACTGGTTTTTGGAGCTTTGAGGGTTTTACGGCCAAATTCCAGCGTAAATTTTTCTCCATATTGGATCATATCACCAGTAAGAAGTGAATAATCCTGGTTCACGCGTCCTTCATAGGTAACATCAAGCGCTGACATACTGAAATTTACAATGTCATCATATAGGGTGATTTCATCTACAGGTATGCCATAAGCACCCTGGTCAGGACTGTCGAATGTGGCTTTCAGCCCATCATGATCCTCAAGAATATGAAGATTCAGACGTAGTGAAATATCCTGGATCTGAATGATTCCGTACCAATCACCTGTAATATCCTGTGCACTCAGTACCGGGAATATAAGGATAGTTAAAATTGTGATGAGAAATCGATGAGATGTTTTCATGATTAACCGCTTTTTGCAAGTTTTTCAGGCACATTAATATCCAGTGAATTGGCATTTTCTCCCCAATAAAGTGTAGTATGCGGGAAAGGAATTTCAATACCTTCATGGTCAAATGCCTTTTTCAACCTTCTCAAATATTCACGGCCGACAGTCCATTGCATGATTGGTGCGGTCTTAAAACGGGCCTTGATGATGACAGCACTGTCGGCAAATTTATCTACCCCAAAGATTTCCAAAGGTTCGAGGATCTTATCTTTATATTCGGGATCATTCAACATTTCTTCTCCAACTGCTTGTATAATCTTGGTTACCTGATCGGTGTCTTCCTTATATGCCACACCGATGTCAAATACCATTGCCGACCATTCTTTAGTCATATTCGATAATGAGTTGATCTTACCATTCTGGAAAATGTGGGTAGTACCGGATAGATCACGTAAAGTGACGGTTCGGAGTTTAACATTCTCCACGAGTCCGCCTGTTCCGTTGATGATGGCTACGTCTCCTTTCCTGATCTGGTTTTCCAATAGCATGAAAAAGCCGGAAATAAAATCCCTGACCAGTTCCTGTGCACCAAAACCTACAGCAAGTCCGACAATACCTGCACCTGCCAGGATGGGACCAATGTTAAGTCCAAGTTTGCTCAATAAAATAATAATGAAAATGGTCCATATTGTGATATTAATAATTCCCTTTAAAATATTCAGCAAAGTTTCAATTCTTTTGGCTGACTCAACCGATTTCGGTTCTTCTTTATCTTCAAGACGTTTGATAATTATTCTTTTCAATCGTTTGATCAGGAATTTGCTTAATCTGAGTACGATGAATGTTATCAGGATCAGGACCAGGATCGCGGGGAGCTGAGAAACAGCCCAATCATACAAACCTTTTAAAAGGCTTGTCAGATAATCTAAAAATTTCAAATTTTCCATGATGAATTTATAAAAGGTTAATACTGACTATTTGAAATCACTTATTGTGATGAAAGGTTAACAATTTAACAGTTTAACAATTTAACAATTTAACAGTTTAACAGTTTAACAATTTATTCGGAAGCAAAATTGAAGTAATAGATAAAGGATATTGATATGGTATAAAATTATTGATAAAAATCTTCAGAATCAGTTGTTGCCAGTTCATACACCAGGTCGCCAATTTTTTTAATCAGATCATTGAAATAACGTTTGCCTTTTTCAGCTGTAGCCTTATGAGGATTCCCGATCCCTGTGTCTTCAGTCACCCGGGGCCATTGTCTTTCAGCCCAGGCCCAGCCTTCCCGGAATGCACTGATTTTAAATTTTTTATCTTTCCCTTTACCAGCTTTATCCAAAGGCAAAACCAATTCCGGTACCAGATACATCAATAGGCTGGTCTCCATTTCTCCCGCGTGATCACCTGGTTCATCGAAATAATCTTCGAGTTTTAATGTTTGATAAAAGTTACAGGTTGTGATATGCATACCGGGATACAGGACACCCAGCTCCCGGATCATCTGTTTGAAATCATTACCGCCATGACTGTTCATGATCAATAGTTTATGAATACCGTGATGATTCAGCACATCAACAATGTCCTTCAGTACAACAGACTGTGTGGAAGGATTCATATTCAGATCTAGTTTGATGTCCCTTTGTCCTGTATTTACACCAATGGGAATGGTGGGAAGGACTATCACTTTTACACCACGATCCCAGGCAAGACCGGCAGCCCCGGCTGAAATCCTTTCAGCTTCAATCACATCTGATGAATAGGGGAGATGATAATTATGTGCTTCCATCGCTGCCCAGGGAAGAATAGCCAAATCATATTGCTGATCCTTTACAGTTAACCAGTTCGTTTCCGCGAGAATATAAGGTCTCATGATTCGTAAGAAATTAAATAAGGTGTTTTTTATAACAATTATATTAAAAAAGATTGAAATGTTGTAAGAAATGGTGGAATAATGGAAGAGTGGAATATTGGAATACTTGTAATACTGGAATGAATGGTTGCGAGGTTGTAATGGTTGTAATGTAAAAAAATTAAGGTTAAGGAAGGGTGCAAGGTACAAGTTCAAGGGTGCAGGGAGAAGAATAGTTTGAGGCTGTCTAAAAAGTCTATTAAAACATTTAACCACAGAGGAAACAGAGAT